>NZ_JAUBTN010000099.1:0-3045 GCF_036705055.1 Microcoleus sp. CZ3-B2
TAATGACTAATGACTAATGACTAATGACTAATGACTAATGACTAATGACTAATGACTAATGACTAATGACTAATGACCGTAAACTTCGAGAATTACCTTAGCGGCTTGATGACCGGAAAGTGTTGCACCTTCCATGCTATCAATGTAGTCTTGCTGAGTGTAACTTCCTGCTAAAAAGAAGTTAGGCACAGGAGTTTTTTGAGCGGGGCGGTAAACATCCATTCCCGGTGCTTCGCGATACAAAGATTGAGCCAACTTAACCACGCTGTACCAAGTCATGTTTAATTCCCGTGCTGAGGGAAATAAATCCTGAACTTGCTTGAGTACGTGTTGGGCGATCGCCTCATTGCTTTGTTTGATAAACGGATCGCCCGGTGTCAGCACCAACTGCAACAGAGAACCTTGTCCTTCTTTATAGTAATCCTTGGGACTTGTCAGCGCCAAATCTGCAAAACAAGAAAAATCTGCATCTGCTGAATATAGCAAATTATCAATTCCTACAGCGTGGCTCAACTGTTTGCGCTGCGCTTCATCTTCCAGTTCCGTTACCCAACCGTCGAACCGCAATTGTACTGTAGCAACCGGCACCGCATCCAATTTGTAAATATTGTCAAATTCCGACCATTTGCGCCAAGCTGGCGGCAATATTTTTTGAATCCCCGGCACGTCTAAGGCGAAAACGTAGGCATCGGCGGTGATATTTTCTTCTGTTTCGCCGTTCGCTACTACCAGGCCTGTGACGCGGGTTTCTGCTGCTTCTTGAAACTGAATTTCTCGGACTCTGCGCCTAGTATGAATTTTGGTTCCTTTGCTTTCCAAATATTCCACAATTGGTTTGTGCAAATATTCGCTGGGAGAACCGGCTAGCATCCGCATCATAGAGGCTTCGGTTTTTGTTGCAAAGAATTGGAATATTGTCAACATACACCGGGCAGAAATATTTTCGGTGTCGATAAAACCTAGTGCGTAGGCGATCGGATTCCACATTCTTTTGAGGGAGTTTTGATTGCCGCCTTGACCGCGAAACCAGTCAGCAAAGCTAATTTTATCCAAATCGCGGATAGTTTTCATTGCTCCGTCAAAGTCGATCAAACCTCGGACGATGGGGCTAGTTCCGAGGGCGATCGCATTTTGAATTTTGTCCTGTACTGATAGTTGGGATGTAGTAAAAAATGCCTTTAAACCGTGCAACGGAGCACCCACCGGAAAGCGAAAATCTAAAGAACCAGTTTCGCCCCCTCGATTGATAAAAGTGTGAACGTGTTCTTTGAGGAGCAAATCGTCAAAAGCTCCTACTTTTTTCATCAGAGCAAATAAGTTATAATAGCAGCCGAAGAAGACGTGCAAACCCATTTCCACATGATTCCCGTCGGGATCTACCCAACTGCCTACTTTGCCGCCGACAAAGGGGCGAGATTCAAAAATTTCTACTTCGTGGCCAGCATCGACTAAATCGACTGCTGCGGTCATTCCAGCCAGTCCCGCACCTGCGATCGCAACCCGCATTTTACAAGTCCTTATCCAGTATTTTTACAAATTGTAACAAATTTTAGCTAAAAAGACCGGAATCCCCGATCGCTTGTCGCCTCGATTGGTGTGGGATCGGAGGTGCGGTGACGCGCTTGATTCCACCGACTTACAACCTTACAAGCGCAAGCGTTAAGCAGTGAGAGGGTGGATGACGACATCAAAGCACAATAAGTCTGTTTATTCAACAGATATATCTTGCTCATCGATATATTTTTTCAATTGTTCAACAGTCATGCCACCGTAAGAGGCAATAAAATAGTAGTACGAAAGCTCGATCGACATCAGCAAACAAAAATTAGAAAAAACCTATGCAGCCCATCCGACAAGGCGACGTAATTCTCACCCCGGTACCGCAAATCGCAGGAGAAAAGAAACCTCACCTAACTCTCGCCGAAGGTGAAGTCACGGGACATTCTCACCAGATCATTGAGGGACAAGCTGAACTTTACGAAAAAGACGGTACTCTGTACTTGCGAGTGCTTTCGCCGACAGCTTTATTGAGTCACGAAGAACACCATGCGATCGCAATTCCTGAAGGTAATTGGATGGTGCGGATTCAGCGCGAATATGAGCCCCAAGGTTGGCGGTATGTCGCAGACTAAGGTTTAACAAACCTTAGTCTGCACAAAAAGCTCAGATTCCAGTTGATAGCGAAAAGTGGAGGGCGAGATCGCTTTCCACTTTTCGCGATCGATCGCACGCTGTGGAAATGATTAAAGTGGGTGCTTGTGCGATCGGCATTTACAGGATTGGATGTCATTTTGTGCGATCGTATTTGTCAAGAACTAGCAGCCACTAAATTAGACACTTGCCAGGGATACATACCCTGTTAAAAATCGATTTTGAGGACGATTTCGACGCATTGGAGCGTTCTTTAGCAGTTTTTCGTTGAAAATGAGCTTTCTGAATACGGGATTGCTTTATGCGTTGCGAGTGCCGCCTGATGTGACATCTGCTAAAGAGGCAATTCGCTGGGTAAACTGGAGAATAGAGCCTGACGAATTTAACGTGCAAACTTGAAACTCCCCAACCATGTTTAACAAGTACAGTCCTCAACTCACCAAGATCCAAGAAACCGGGTTTTTTACCTAATCTGCGGGCTGCCTGCGAATAATCTCGTAAAAACCCGGTTTCTGGCCACCCGTGCGTAAGTCCTAGTCTGATATTCTCCTAATTTACAACAATTTTATGTCTGAACAACAACCAAATCCCGCAGAATTCAGCAGCTTTGCCGACTGGTGCTTGAACAAAGATAGCCTTTCAGAAGCAGCAAGATATACAGTTGAAGAGCTGTTAAAAAAAGTTGGCACTTCTGACATTTATGAAGCGAACCAGATACTGTCAAGTAGCAATAAGTTGGAGCTGTTCGACAATCCAATATCAAACATCACACCCCTGCAATCTCTGACTAATTTGACTCATCTGAATCTGTTCGACAATCCAATATCAGACATCACACCCCTGCAATCTCTGACTAATTTGACTCATCTGTATCTCTCCAACAATCCAATATCA
>NZ_JAUBTN010000099.1:3145-13727 GCF_036705055.1 Microcoleus sp. CZ3-B2
GACATCACACCCCTGCAATCTCTGACTAATTTGACTGATCTGCATCTGTACAACAATCAAATATCAGACATCACACCACTGCAATCTCTGACTAATTTGACTCATCTGAATCTGTACAACAATCAAATATCAGACATCACACCCCTGCAATCTCTGACTAATTTGACTGATCTGCATCTGTACAACAATCAAATATCAGACATCACACCCCTGCAATCTCTGACTAATTTGACTAAGCTGTATCTCTCCAACAATCAAATATCAGACATCACACCACTGCAATCTCTGACTAATTTGACTCATCTGAATCTGTACGGCAATCAAATATCAGACATCACACCACTGCAATCTCTGACTAATTTGACTAATTTGTATCTGCACTGTAATCAAATATCAGACATCACACTCCTGCAATCTCTGACTAATTTGACTAAGCTGTATCTCTCCAACAATCAAATATCAGACATCACACCACTGCAATCTCTGACTAATTTGACTCATCTGCATCTGTACAACAATCAAATATCAGACATCACACCCCTGCAATCTCTGACTAATTTGACTTATCTGAATCTGGCCAACAATCAAATATCAGACATCACACTCCTGCAATCTCTGACTAATTTGACTGATCTGCATCTGTACAACAATCAAATATCAGACATCACACCCCTGCAATCTCTGACTAATTTGAGTTTTATGGATTTGCGCAACAATCAAATATCAGACATCACACCCCTGCAATCTCTGACTAATTTGAGTTGGCTGAATCTGCACAACAATCAAATATCAGACATCACACCCCTGCAATCTCTGACTAATTTGACTTCTCTGAATGTAAATTTTAAACCTGAACATAAGGCTCTAATCGAAGCGTGTCGTCAAAAGTGGGGAACTCTCGTCAACTCTACCAAACCCATCTCTAACCCCAAAGCCGCAGCCGCCGTTAAGTCTGTCTGCGAGATCCTGGGTTTAAAGGCCTCTGAAATAACTTTTTGCAGTAGCCCCAACGGAGGGGTAGCACAAATACCGCTGAAAATATCCAATGACACTGATTTGATAAAGCGACTAAAAAAACAGATAACAGATGCGCTGCACCCCTTTATCTTAATCACAGAATTGCGACAAGAACTTTCGGAGTTAAGTATATGGGAGGAACAGCTAAAACAACAATTGAACACAGACTTTGCCAATTATTGGCAATATTCAAGACCAAAAGTTACTCCAAAATATTTGGTTGAGAATCTCGCTGTTGCTGAATTCTGTGTTTCCTTGGGCATTATTATCAAACCAGAAGCACAGAAACTTTTTGAATGCCTGAACCAGCTTTTAGCAGAATGCGGCTGGATTATTTTGTTAGATGATATCTGTATTGTGTGTTCGCGCCCAATCAAACTATCCCTCGACAGCGAATACCGCCTCCATGCAGAAGGGGAACCTGCACTGGAATTTCCCGACGGTTACAAAATCTATTCCTACCACGGTGTAACATTACCTGAAAAATACGGACAAATTTACCCCAGTCAGTGGCAAGCACAATGGCTTTTAGAAGAAGACAATGCTGAATTAAGACGAGTATTAATTCAGGGAATTGGTTATGCTAGAATTTGCTCGGAACTGCAAGCAACAGAGTTAGATTGCTGGAAAGAATACACGCTGCTCAAAATTGATGCTGATATTGATGGCTTCGATCCAGATGATTTCGAGGACGATGAGGATGCTCCGAAAAAAGAAGATATTTATCTGTTAAAAATGATTTGTCCGAGCACCGGACACATTCATGTTTTGCGAGTTCCGCCAGATATGACATCTGCTAAAGAGGCAATTCGCTGGGTAAATTGGGATATTGACTCAGAGGAGTTTTCCGTGCAAACTTGAGTAATACTAATTTAAAAAAGCTACAATCATCAATCTGAGGTCAATTGTTAAAAGCAGAGTCCAGCCGGACACGGCAGTGCCGTTTCCCTACCCGATTATGTTGTTAAAAGCAGAGTCCAGCGCCGGAGACGGCAGTGCCGTTTCCCTACCCGATTATGTTGTTAAAAGCAGAGTCCAGCGCCGGACACGGCAGTGCCGTTTCCCTACTGATAACTGCTAGATTGGCAAAATATTAATCCATAAAACACTAATCAAGATTGGGCCTGTGACACTTAAAAGGGTGGAATGCACCAAGTGTCAATTTAACAAAAACTGTGAATAACATAAGAAAGAAGCCCACCTTCAGTCAAAGTTGGGCTAAATTCATGCCAGCTTACGGACAGCTAGGCAATCGGGTCTCTTAGCGGGTAGACGTAAAAGTTAAGAAAAAGATCCGAACTTTGTCGAAAAACTTATCCCCAACAATTAAGCTCCAGTTTACCCGTTAGCGAAGCCCTCGAAGAGGATCGCACCAGCGACATCTCACCCGCAGCGATGTTCGCTGAAATTGGGGAAATGCTGGAGCTCTAATTTTCCAGCATTGCCCATTTTAAAGTCCCAATCTCCAAGGGTTTAAGCGTCGTCATCGTGAGCGAAGCGGCGGAACAGGAAGTCTAGGGCGTAGTTCCGCAGGTTGTAGTATTCGGGATCTTCCATCATTTGTACCCGATCGCGCGGACGGGGGAAAGGAATCTCCATAACCTCGCCGATGGTCGCTGACGGGCCGTTAGTCATCATCACGAGTCGATCGGCCAAAAACAGCGCTTCGTCAATATCGTGAGTAATCATCAACACCGTACAGCGGTGATCGTTCCAGATTTTCAGCAACTCTTCCTGCAATTCTTCCTTGGTAATTGCGTCGAGAGCACCGAAAGGTTCGTCTAAAATCAGCACCTGGGGGCGAATTGCCAAAGCGCGGGCGATGGACACCCGCTGTTTCATCCCCCCTGAAATTTGCGGTGGTCTTTTGTCAGCAGCTTCTGTGAGCCCCACCATCGCCAAATGTTCTTTGACGATCGCATTTTTTTCGACCTTAGATTTGTTAGGAAATACAGCGTTAACGGCAATGTAAACATTTTCAAATACAGTCCGCCAAGGCAACAAAGCGTAACCCTGAAACACTACCATGCGATCGGGGCCAGGCTTAACAATCCGCTGCCCGTTAATCGACACGGTGCCCTCGCTGGGATGGCTAAAACCGGACACCATATTTAATAGTGTGGATTTGCCACAGCCAGAGTGTCCGATCAGAGTAATAAACTCTCCCTCAGCTACGGTCAAGTTAACGTTTTCTAATGCCCTGTAACCGTTTGGATATACTTTATGAACATTGTCCATCACCAAAAACGGCTGGCGGCGATCGTGCGGTTGTTGGATTTGGGTTTTGGTGTTCGTCTGGTTTGGAGAAGTATTAATCATGGGTTTTGGAGGTCGTTAGTGGGTGATTAGCGATCGCAATTAATTGAGTTGTGATACCAATTCCGGTTGTACCGAAATGATGTTAACTGTTAACTGTTAACTGTTAACTGTTAATTTACTATTCCGATGCTAACGGATTTGATATGAATGGTAAGTTTGTCGCCAGTGTTCAAAAGTAGACTAGCAATTGCCTAAATTTTTGATTGATAGATTAACCGCATATCTAGCAACCGATGAAAGTCAAGCGGGACAAATTATCGCGGTCGTAGATTTTTATTTGTGGTGGGGTTCGACTCACAAATAAGTATCCCAAAATCCTGTAGATTCTCGCTTCACCAACAATCTATGAAACCCACAAATAATTTCATAAACCAGCCCCATCTACGACTACATCAACATTTTACCAATAAATTCACCCTACATTTTTCTTGTTGGTGGGTGGCGGCTGGTTGATAAGATTGATCGTTTATTTTGACAATAAGTTGTTGGGGAAGTGAGCTTCTACTAATTTGGTCGATCGTAATGTGATGTTATAACTACCTTGGCGGTTGCTATATAAAGCAGATCGACGCAGATAATTTCAAGAAGAGCGATCGAATGAATGCAATTGCTCCTCTAGTTTTTTGTAGGTTGAATTTAGGGACTAAACCCAACCTACTAATGAATTTTTTCTACCTCAAAACTGGCAACTCAAAGTTACACAATTCCTTAAGCAGCTCTGCGGCCAGAATCCAGAATCACTTCAGCCATCGTGTAATCGCGTTTGATCGCGAGATTGTTGAGATAGCCGATCGGATCGTCAGCATTAAACACGGAGCCATCAAACAAGCGGAGAGAACCCCGAGTGTAAGTAATATCAGACATCCCCAGCTCTCGGGCCGCCGTGCTGAAGGGGCCGACGCGGACTACCCGTTCCAGAATTTCTACCCAGTTGCGGGGGAACACAGTATCGCCCCAGCGCGCCATCTGCACCATGTGCCACAACTGTTCGGTGCGGCTGGGGCGGTTTACTCCGTCTCCGGCGAACAAGTGGTGGGCGTATTCCCGCATTGGAGTATCCAGATTGCAAGCTGCAGATTTCGGATCGCCAATTTGGATGTAACTCTTGTCAGTAGCGACGTACTCGCGTCCCGCCACAATTTCGGAAACTTCTTCAGCATTGGCCGGATCGCTGCAATAATGGCAAGCTTCCAGCAAAGCTTTGACTAGAGCAATGTGAGTATTGGGGTAAGCATTCGCCCACTCTTCTCGAACTCCCAGAATTTTTGCCGGGTGTCCGGGCCACAGTTCCAAATCCGTAGCTACAGTAAAGCCGACTCCTTCCATCGCGGCGCGCAGGTTCCAAGGTTCGCCAACGCAGAAACCGTCAATCGTGCCGCCTTGCAAGTCCACGATCATCTGGGCTGGAGGGATGTTTTTGAGCGAAACATCGCGATCGGGGTCAATGCCGCCGGAAGCCAGCCAGTAGCGCAGCAGCAGGTTGTGCATCGATGAAGGGTGAACGATGCCCATGCGGTGAGTTTGGGCGGGGGTTCGGCGCAGCATTTCTTTGTAATCTGCAAGAGTGTAGATCCCTTGGTCGTAAAAGCGCCTCGCGAGGGTAATTGCGTTGCCGTTGCGGCTCATGGTGAGGGCTGTAACGGTTGGTATTGGCTTTTCTTGGTGGCCTCCCAAGCTCAACCACGCCGCCATCCCAGAGGGCATATGGGCTGCGTCTAAGTAGCCTGCGGCGATGCCGTCTACGATGCCGCGCCAGCTTGTTTCCCGCACGAGGTGGACTTCATCGAGTCCGTGTTTGGCAAATAAGCCTTTTTCTTTGGCGATGGCTAGGGGAGCGCAGGCGGCGAGGGGGATGAAGCCGAGTTCGAGGTTGACTTTTTCTAGGCCGTGGCGGGCGATCGCGGGTACTTTGCGCGCCCGCAGTTTTTTGACTCGTTTCTGCTGGTTGAGGAAGTAAATCATTTCGCTCCGCAGGGCGTAGTAGCTGGGGTGCGTGACTACTTCCATGCGCTTGCGGGGGCGGGGGATGTCTACTTCGAGGATGCCGCCAATCTTCGATTCAGGGCCGTTGGTGAGCATGACGATGCGATCGCTCAACAGCACTGCTTCGTCAACGTCGTGCGTTACCATCAGGGCGCTGATTTCGTACTCTTGGCAGATTTCCATCAACTTTTCTTGCAAGTTGCCGCGAGTCAAAGCATCCAAAGCGCCGAAGGGTTCGTCCAAGAGTAACAGTTTGGGGCGCAAAGCTAGAGCACGGGCGATCGCCACGCGCTGTTTTTGTCCGCCGGAGAGCAGTGCAGGTTGCTTTTCCGCGTGGGGAGCCAAGCCCACCATGTCGATGTGTTTTTGGATGATTTCGAGGCGTTCGGCTTTGGGTAAACCGTTCATTACCGAGTCTACGGCTAGGGTAATGTTTTCTCTGACTGTCCGCCAGGGTAGCAGCGAATAGTTTTGGAATACTACCATGCGATCGGGGCCTGGCTTGGTAATTCTTTGTCCTTCGATCGTCACCAATCCTTCTGTGGGCAGATCCAAACCCGCCACCATATTTAGTAGGGTAGATTTGCCGCAGCCGGAGTGTCCGATTAGGGAGATAAATTCGCCTTTTTTAATTTCTAAGTCGATGCCTTTGAGGGCTATGTACGTGCCGCCGTCTGACAAATGAAATGTTTTTCCGACTTGTTCTACCGCAATCAAAACTGACATGGTTTTCTTGCCTTTTTTGTAGTTGGTTATTTTGCTAGCTGTTGACTGTTGACTGTTTGTTATTTGTTTCGATCGAACAACTGCTAGAAATTTAACTGGTTTAACTGGTTCCTAGGCTCTGCCTGGGAACCCATGTAAGCGAGGCTCTGCCTCACTTTTCTAGGAGTAAAATTCGAGGCAGAGCCAAAGCATCTGCGTTTCCAGGCTCTTCCTGGGAACGAGTAGAATTTGGTGAAGAATTAAACAGTCCTACTTTCCTTGACTAGGAGCAATCTTTTGCTGCAACCAAGCCATCATGCGATCGAGGAACAAACCAACAGCCCCAATGTAGAACACCGCTAAGAGAATTTCGCTGATGTAGTTTTGCTGGTAAGCGTTCCAAATAAAGAAGCCGATACCAACAATCCCTGACATCACAATTTCCGCTGCAATAATCGCCAGCCAAGCCAGCCCGATCGCAATTCTCAATCCCGTAAAAATGTAAGGAAGCGCCGACGGAAACAAAATATTGAAATAATACTCTTTCCGAGTCAGTTGCAGCACTTTCGCCACGTTGTTATAGTCATCGGGAATTTGGCGAACACCTTCAGCGGTGTTGATCAAAATCGGCCAAACTGCGGTGATAAAAATCACGAACAAAGCAGCAGGTTCGTTTTGTTGTAGTGCAGCCAGGGCGATCGGCACCCAAGCCAGAGGCGCAACCATCCGCAAAAACTGAAAAATCGGGTCTAAAGCCTTGTTCAGCAACGGATTTGTACCTACCAAAACACCCCCAGCAATTCCTACAGCAGCGGCGAGAGTGTAGCCTTTTGCTACCCGTTCCAAACTAGCCAAAGTTTGCCAAAACAAGCCGATTCCGTAGGTTTTGGAATTCATGAAAGGATACAGCAACAATACCCGAGTCCGTTCGTCAGTCCAAACGCTGATCGGCCCCGGCAGTTTGATCAGTCCCGTGCTCGACAGGAATTGCCAAACTAACAGAAATCCCAAAATTCCTAAAATTGGCGGCAAAATATTTGGTGAATTTTTCTTCCAAAACTCTCCAAACGCTCCTTGTGCAGAGCCTCGATCCCTTCGATTTGTACTTACAGCCATCCTATTAATCTCCTATGTTTGCGCTATTTTTTATGACCGTAATTTTTTGAGGCTAAATTACGGTCAGCTTTGACCCATTAAACTTTTTTAATCGCCAAACTCTTGAGGTAATCTTCTGGCTTTTCCGGGTTAAATTCTTGGCCATCAAAGAACTTTTCAATACCGCGAGACGTACTTTTGGGAATGTCAGCATCAGCAACCCCGGCCAATTTTGCTGCGGCTTTCCACAAATCTTCGCGGTTGACTTTATCGATCATCTTTTTATCCGCCAAGGTTTTGGTTGGCAGGAAGCCCCAGCGCACGCTTTCGGTTAAGAACCACAAATCGTGACTCTTATAAGGATAGGAAACGTTGCCGAGGCCGTCTTTCCAGTACAGCGGGCTCATTTTGAAATCGTCGATCTCTGGTTGACCATCACCCATCATGTACTTACCCTGGTAGGGAGGTGTCAAAACTGCCGGAGGTACGTCAAAGTAGTTTCTGCCAGAAGTAATGGCAACTAATTCGGCGCGATTTTCTGGTTTGTCGCACCACTGCTGCGCTTCGATCAGTCCTGCTAGCATGGCTTCGGTGGCTTTGGGGTGTTTGTCTACCCAGTCGCTCCGCATAGCTAGATACTCTTCGGGGTGATCTTTCCAGATTTGGGCTGTGAGGGCGGACATGAAGCCGATGTCCTCTTGGACGATCCGCAGGGGCCAGGGGTCGCCGGTACTGAAACCGTCCATGCTGCCGGTTTTCATGTTGGCTACGGTTTGGGCTGACGGTACTGTTAGCAACTCGGCTTCTGTGTCGGGATCGATGCCGTTAGCTGCTAGCCAGTAGCGAATCCAAAAGTCTTGGTTGGCTTTGGGGAAGGTGTAGGCTGCTTTGAAGGGCGTGCCTGCTTTTTTGAGACCTTTCATGTAGTCTTGGGCCGCTTGGTCTAGTTTGAGCCCGATGCCTTTGCCTTTGTGTTTTCCGGCGATCGCAATTCCATTTCCTTGAGTGTTCAACTGGGCTAGAACATACATCGGAATTTTGACGCTACCTTTGGTGATCAGACCTTCACTAATTTGATAAGGCATGGGCATTTGCCACTGGCCTCCATCAATACCGCCACCTGCAGAGCCGATTTCTAAGTTGTCTCTAGCCGAACCCCAGTTGGCTTGTTTGGCGACTTCCACTTCGGTCATGCCATACTTGGCAAAAAAACCTTTTTCTTTGGCAATAATTAACCCTGCTGCTTCGACGATCGGGATATATCCCAAGATAACTTTTGTGGTTTCGATGCCCTCTACTCTTTTCTCGTTGGCCACAGCAACTGGTGATGTGGCCGCTGGGGAGGCCCCGCCTGTAGTAGTCCCACCGCCGGCACCTGCTGTACTAACTGGTTCTGGGGGAGTACAAGCTTTGAGGAGTATTGTACTGACTGCGGATGCACCTGCGGTAACGATAAATTTACGTCGAGAAAATTGCTCTGAAAATTTTGTCATAGCCTAGCCTTCGTTCCTATTCATAAATCTTCTGTAACGACATCACTGAAGTTTATCAAAGCGCTTTTTTGCAGTTTGCTAAAGGTCTATTAGCGAACTATTGTGAGCGCACGGAAAGCAGGAGGGGTCGAAAGATTTATTGTTAGCATAAGTCTTTCAAATATCCCTGCTGATTTTACACTTTTGATTAACTCAATATTGCCATCGACCAAGTTGTGCGAACTCGCTTAAAGCGAACTCCACATTTTCTTGTGTTAGTTATTCAGTTTACCGTACTCTTGCTGTGATTATAAAACAAATATTAAATTTGAATGATAAGTAAATATTTTAGGAGGCTGGTGTCAATAAGCAAGGGTTGGGAGGGGCGATGGGGCTGGCCAGTCAAAACAGGTTCTAACTAAGACTTGTAGCGTAAGGTCTGTAGCGAAGGGCGGTCGGGAGGCATTCAAATCTATTGTCAATAAGCTGCCGCTCTCAGAGGGATCGCACATTTACTTTGTTAATATATGTATGCTTTTTTTAAGGTAACAGTTAATTGCAAAGTGCTGTACACAAATAATTATACTTTAGCCCACTTGCCCTTTTGGGGTTGGTAGCGTTGAAATAGGGAAGTAATATCAAATCCGGGTGCATCCCAATTGTATAGTTCAGAAGTGTCTCTAACCGCAGAAAAGATCGGGTGGGACGTGAGGTCTGTTACCGTTTAAGCTGAGATTGCGGTTGCTCAACGAGAATCGAAGCAGCTTGAAATTAAGAATTGGACGCTGAAAACAAATTCTTCGATAAGCAGTTGTTATGGGTTGAGGGCAGCGCCTGCCAAAAGTCCAAAATCGCTTCTGCTGTCTGTTTCGGGTAGAAAAAATGAAAGAAATAGCGTCCGCCCGGGCAAACCCAAAGCCGTGAAGTGGCTTCTAATTCCCGATCGAAATACGATCGCCAACTGCGAAGTTGATGCGGATCGACGACAACATCATCCACACCGCCGCACACTAGCAGCGGCACTGTTACTCGAATCGGCGCTAAACTCAGGCATTTGACAAGAGTGTGGGGAGACAGTGAATCGTCGAGATCTTGCTCCAAAATTTTCACCAATGCTGCCGTCATAGCTTGGGGCGAGCAGCCAAACAACAAGTCCACCATTCGAGTCAAAAGGCTCTGACGGCTACAGGGTAGCAGTTGGCGCTGAGCGTAGTAGTGCGCTTGCCAATCCACAGCGGGATATGCACCCACTGACAGCAAAGTGAGCGCGAGCACTCGTTCGGGATGTCGCTGAGCGTACAGCAACGCCAACAGTCCGCTAATTCCGTGACCGATCAGATGAATTGGCTGATGGCGGTGTTTCAAATAGTCGTGCAGCGACACCAATGCAATGTCGAGCGAACAGGGCTCGTCGGGTGTTTGTTGGTATTCCCAGCTAGCGATTGGAATATGCTGTGCCAGGGATTGCAGCAATGGGCGATCGAACGCTTGTAGGTGCGGGCTGGCACTCAAGCAAAGCACTTGGGGCAAATAAGACACGATCGTTCTGGTATAGGTTAAATGCTTGATGTTTTTGGGCCCGATTCCTGAATCAGGTTGCCAAAAGGTTCAAGTTTATTGCAAAAGATACTTAACTATCTTTAGAGGGATATTAGCATGACTGTTGCAATTATTTCCTAGTAAACAGCGTTGAGAAATATGAAGGACAGCGAACGTTGCAGCCAAAGCCGGACAGCGATTGCTACAAATTTCCCTTGAACGAACGCAGCTCGCTTTACTGTACCGACTGCTTTTGGGTCGGGTTCAGGCAACTTGATGACATACCACAGCTGTATTTAATGCGAATCTATTTCAAGAGTGTGGCGCTAACTCTCAGGATAATGAAAGTGTATTGTAGTTCTCAATCATTCGAGGGTGAATTACCCACCGTCAAGCGGAGTACCGCTATGACGGGGGCTTCCAGATTCACAAGGAACCGCGTCCGACAAGAC
>NZ_JAUBTN010000100.1:0-13454 GCF_036705055.1 Microcoleus sp. CZ3-B2
TGACCCCATCTTTTTTTACCATAAATCGGTCAAACCTTTGTTAGCTATGGGTTTTAACGGGGTTGTCACCCCGTCAGAATTCCGAGGTTTTAAGTGTTTGATCTAACAAATAGTTAAAGGGAGCATCTGTGGCTTTTCAACAAAAAGCTTTTTTTTAAAATCGTGTCCGGTAGATTCACCGCTCTAATATTCGATCGCTATCGATCGCACTGCTGGTTACATACACCCCGTGCAAACTCGATAGCGAGCTGTTGCTACAAATGTAACATTGAGATCCAATGCAATTAAAATTCTTTCTTCCTTCTTCCTTCCTTCTTCCTTCTTCCTTCTTCCTTCTTCCTTACATCCGTTACATCCCGTACATTGCTCGTTGCCGAACTTCCTTCTTCCTTCTTCCTTACATCCGTTACATCCCGTACATTGCTCGTTGCCGAACTTCCTTCTTCCTTACATCCGTTACATCCCGTACATTGCTCGTTGCCGAACTTCCTTCTTCCTTACATCAGTTACATCCCGTACATTGCTCGTTGCCGAACTTCCTCCTTCATGTATAGCGGTTCTCAAGCTTGGTGAGGTATACGGGCTCTTTCCACTCCTGCCTATGCCCGGTTTGGCCTATGCCCACTCCTAGCACCTCATGTTACCGAGAAAGGCTATATATGTCACTCAATCAGGGAGCAAAGCCTTGATCTGAGCGACAAACTCTTGATGGTCTACCACGGGTTTAGAGATGTAACCGTCCGCACCACTTTGATTTAGAAAAGTTTCTCTATCACCGGCCATCGCGTGAGCTGTTACCAAAATAATTGGTAGCGAGGCCGTTTGCGGGTCTGCTTTCAGCAGTTGAGTAATTTTAATACCGTCAACAGCTTTTCCTTGATAGACGCTGCGTGAAAGAGACACATCCATTAAAATCAAATCAGCTTCTCCAGACGCAGCAATCTGCATCACCTCTTCAACATTTTCTGTGTGCTTCACGGCTAAGCCACCCCGCTTAGTCAGAATTTTAGAAAAAACTCTAGCGTTAACCAAATCGTCCTCTACAATCAGAACGGTTTTCATCTTGGCGATCTCCTAGATACCACCTTCCAATGCGCTTTACTCAGCACGGGGAAAGCGAGTGGAAAGGATGGACAACAATACGGCTGCATACAAATAGCCATCTTTTTTGTGAATGTGTTTGCAATACTTTTGACATCCGCCCCGCCGTAAAATGGACGGGGATTTCATCTATTTCAAAGCGTCAAAAATTGACAACTGTCGAAATGCTGGTTGGGTTAACGCTTGGCGCTAGGATGCAGCTACTTTAAAAGCAGTGTTGTGCTTGACTCCACGTTTGTTTTTCGTCTCCGAGTGCAACGGCGGCTACTAGAATATTAACCGCAGCATTGATATTTATATCATGGTTAGCAGACAAGCTAAATTCCTCCCTCTGCTGCCGATCGACCAATCCTTGAATTCGAGGTTTATTAATTAGTTTTGGGTCAACAGTTTGGCTGATGTAGTTGCAAGCATCAGAAAATACCTTGAGAGTCGCGTCCAGTTTTGGGGCTACTTTAGGAGGTACTTCAAGCTTGTAAGCTATTGTCAAAACTTGTTTCATCAAGCTAGTTATATCACAGATGGCACTAGGTGGCTCCGATCCGCGAATTGCGTTTCCCTTCAACTCGGTTGTCTTGGGCCCGCTGGTTTTTAGGCGAAATAGCCTACAGATGCCTAAAATTTTCCAGGGAGTATCTCATTTCTGTCGCCAAGCATTTTTTTGCGAGTGCAAGGCGGTGGCGATCGACCTATATAAGACTCGATCGCCAGACAGCACTATAAATGGGCTGTCAAAAAAATACTTACTGCATTGATTGAGGTGCTCCCCCTCACACTGACAACAGTCTCAAAATTCTTGATTAGCAGGTTTTTAGGATTTTTTTTCTGGGTCAAGCCTGCGACTTAGAGTCGGGGGAGTGTGACAATTGTTTTATGTGCTGCCCTTAAAATCAAGCAATGTTGTTTCAGGTACTGCCGCTGAAGCATTCGGAGTTGGGAACATAGCGGGGATTGTTCAGGATTGGCAATTCTTAGTTTAGACCGATCGACATTGCTTTAAAATATCGACGCTTCGATCGATCGCAGGTCAGACTAGGACAGCTCATGAGAAAAGCTTTTGACGGCTGAATTCTCAAAGATCGGCATTTGTGAGCGATTATAAATAAAAGCATGGCTGTAAATCAACCTTCTCGCGGCGGACGGTAAATAGACAGGTAGTCGCAACGGTCGGCAATATAGAGGTTAGGGTAAGAGTGGAGAGTAAGAGGCAAGTGTTGTCTGTCTTCGGCACTCTGATTTTGCTTTAACCTGTTAAATTTATTTTTATCCTCCTGCTGGGCGGTTTTATCGAACTATCGGTTTGCTTGAAGGCAAACGCTTTTCATTCGAGACAGGCAACCTGAGCATTATTGACAGAGGCTGTCTTCACTCAGGAATTAACGGACACAAGAACTCATGGCCAAACAACTAAACCTACTTTCCGGGCAAGTAATTTCTACGCCTCTGCACGCCGAGATGCAGCAATCGTACCTCGAATATGCCATGAGTGTGATCGTCGGGCGAGCTTTGCCTGATGTCCGCGACGGTTTAAAACCCGTGCACCGTCGAATTTTGTACGCGATGCACGAACTTGGTTTGACACCAGACAGACCTTACCGCAAGTGCGCCCGGGTAGTTGGAGATGTTTTGGGAAAATATCACCCCCACGGCGACCAATCGGTTTACGACGCTCTGGTGCGTATGGTTCAGGAGTTTTCGAGCCGCTATCCTTTGCTTGCGGGTCACGGCAATTTCGGTTCGGTGGACAATGACCCGGCTGCTGCGATGCGCTACACGGAAACTAGACTGGCACCGATCGCCCACGAAGCTATGCTAACCCAAGTCGGCGATGCAACTGTTGATTTTGCAGCTAACTTTGACAGTTCCGAACAGGAACCGACAGCACTACCGGCTCAGTTGCCGTTTCTGTTACTCAATGGCTGTACTGGGATTGCTGTGGGGATGGCAACTAATATTCCGCCGCACAATTTGGGAGAGGTGGTAGACGGTTTAATTGCTTTGATTGAAAATCCCGAAGTCTCGGACGAGAAGTTGATTGAACTGATTCCGGGCCCGGATTTCCCGACGGGAGGGGAAATCGTCGCTACAGAGGGCATTGTTGATGCCTACACTAAGGGTCGAGGCAGCATTGCGGTCAGGGGTGTGGCTGGGGTGGAAGAAGTGCCTGGTAATCGCAAGGTGCGGACTAAAACGGCGATCGTGGTGACGGAGTTTCCGTTTCAGGTGAATAAGGCGAGTTGGATTGAAAAGGTGGCGGATTTGGTGAATGCCGGCCGCCTCGACGGTATTTCTGATTTGCGCGATGAGAGCGATCGCGATGGCATTCGAGTTGTGATTGAACTCAAGCGAGAATTTACTCCCGAAGCGGTGCTAGCTCGTCTTTACCAACAAACTGACCTGCAAACAAATTTTGGTGCGATTTTGCTGGCAATTGTCAACGGTCAACCCCGACAGTTGACGCTCAGACAATTGTTGCAGGAATTTCTGGATTTCCGAGAAGTGACTCTCACCAGGCGCTACAATTACGAGTTGCAGGTGGCAGAACGTCGGTGTCACATTGTCCAAGGCTTAATGTTGGCTTTGACAAATCTCGATACTACGATCGACATTCTCAGAAATTCTCCTGACGGTACTACTGCTAAGCAAACTTTCCAAGTTCGCCTCGATTTGAGCGAAAGTCAATCTGATGCGATTTTGGCGATGCCGATGCGCCGGCTGACTGGTTTGGAAAGGCAACATTTGCAAGCTGAACTGGATGAGTTGACGGGAAATATTCAAGAATTGCAGCGGTTGTTGAGCGACAGGCGCGAACTTTTGAAGGCTTTGAAGAAGGAATTGCGATCGCTCAAACGCAAGTACGCTGACCCCCGCCGCACTAAATTTGCTCGGGAAACAGGACGCGCGGCCAAGACAGACACACAATTTTCTGGTAAGAAAAATTCTGGACTCAAGCAGTTATCGCCGGCAACGATTCAGCCTAACTTATTGCCGGTTCTAGAGCCTGAAGAAACAATTGTTGAATTTTCGCACAAGCAGTACGTGCGGCGCTTGCCGGCTCACGATCGCCCGCGCTCGAAAAGTCGCGAAAAATCGGTTTCAGCTTTAGAAAAAAATGAAGATTTTATTGTGACTGCAGAGCTGACTAAAACCGATCGCACTTTGGTAGTCTTAACTCCTAACGGCAAAGCTTACCCGCTGAAAGTGGCTGATATTCCTAGCAGCAATCCAAAAGACCGAGGAAAGCCGATTGTCGGTTTGTTATCCCCTAGTGCTACTAAAGACAGTACGGATCGCGCTTTGTCGGAAATTACTATCGCACACTTTATTTTGCCGGAAAATTCGGAGGGGGTGGATTTAGTAACTATGACTCAGCAAGGCAAAATTAAACGTTTGCCGATGCAGGAATTGGCTGATGTGACTAATCGCGGCATGACTGTTGTTAAACTCAAGGAGGACGATCGGCTCCGCAGCGCTAGTCTGAGCAAAGTCGGCGAGCAAGTGGCCGTCGCAACTTCGGGAGGCCGAGTTCTCCGGTTTGATGTTGATGACGAACAACTGCCGCCAATGGGCCGCAGCGCCCTAGGTTCTCAAGTAACCAGGTTGCGGAAGCAGGAAGTTTTGGTGGGTTGTATTACGATCGATCCCGAAGACAGTCTGGTGCTATTTTCGGAGTTGGGTTGGGCTAAACGAATGCCCGCAGGTTCTGTCAGACTTACTAATCGCGGCGAAATTGGCACTCAAGCTTTTCGTTTCGCAGAACCTAAAGATGCTTTGGTTGGCTTGCTGCGATCGGTTCCGGGTACGGATGTTAAACTTTTTACTACTTCTGGCCGCTTGCTGCGATCGACTACTGATGCTATAGCTTTTTGGGGGAAAGATGCTCCGGGCGATCGAGTTTTTGACCTCAATCCCGGTGAAAAAATTATTAAGGTTATTAGCAGTCAATAGTCATTAGTCAATAGTCAATAGTCATTAGTCAACAGTCATTGGTCAATAGTCATTAGTCAACAGTCATTGGTCAATAGTCATAAGACTTGTTCCCAGGCAGAGCCTGGGAATACATACCTGGAGGCTCGGCCTCCAATTCCCCCAATTCCCAATTCTAAAAATCTAAACTCTAAAAGATAAAATCTAAAATTGTTTGATGGCGAAAGTTGTATTAGAAAATATCTACAAAAGTTTTCCACTCCGCCAAGGAGAACAGGAAAAAAAAGCAAACAACGTCGCAGAAAGTGTCTCGCCCGAAGCCTCTATTTCAACTTCTAACAGCGTTTTGCGGCGGATTAACCTGACGGTCGAAGACGGGGAATTTATGGTGCTGGTGGGGCCTTCGGGCTGCGGAAAAAGCACTCTGCTGCGATCGATCGCCGGTTTGGAAGTTTTGACTGCCGGCAATATTTGGATTGGCGATCGCCTCCTCAACGATTTGCCCCCCAAAGACCGAAATATCGCTATGGTATTTCAAAATTATGCTCTCTATCCTCACTTAACAGTTTACGATAATCTCGCCTTTGGATTGCGCCGCTCTCAGAAGGAAGAAGTCCGAGGGAAGAAGGAAGAAGGAAGAAGTCCGAGGGAAGAAGTCCGAGGGAAGAGGGAAGAAGGAAGAGGGAAAAAGGAAGAAGAGACAAAGACAGAGACAGAGGCGGAAAAAAGCAGCCTGGTTCAGGCAGAAAAAATAAAAAATCAGTTAAAAGAGGTGATTAATTATTTAGCTTCTAATACTTTAAACAAAGAGCAGATATATACTTTAGGGGAGGACTTTTTAGTTGGAGCAACTCGCAAGCTTCCTCCGGGTTTGCGCTATTTTTCGGAACGGGAAAAGGCTGTAGGCAAAAGAGTTAGGGCGGTAGCTCAATTATTGCAAATAGAACCGCTTTTAAATCGCTTGCCGAAACAACTTTCGGGAGGACAAAAGCAGCGAGTAGCTTTGGGTAGGGCGATGGCTCGAAATCCTGAAGTTTTTTTGATGGACGAACCGCTATCTAATCTTGATGCGAAATTGAGGGCCCAAACGAGATCGCAAATTGTGCAGTTGCAGCGACAGTTGGGAACTACGACTATTTATGTGACTCACGACCAGACTGAGGCGATGACTATGGGCGATCGCATTGCGATTATGAATGCAGGTCAGCTTCAGCAAGTCGCTCAACCTCTGGAGCTTTACAACAAGCCCGCTAATCTATTTGTGGCTGAGTTTATCGGTTCTCCGCCGATGAATTTTTTGCCGGTGCAGTTTACAGCCCCGCTGTTGATTTCTCACCCGCAATTTCGCTTTACTTTACCGGATATTTGGGCAAAAAACCTACAGCAATATGACGGGCGAGAGCTGATTTTGGGCATCCGGCCCGAACATCTGAGCATTCACCCTCCTGCTACCAAAAATCTGTCTGTACAAGTGGAAATTGTGGAGGCTTTGGGGCACGAAACTTATTTGCGGGTGTGTTTGACTGATGCTCCGGCTGTGCGGATGCAGGTGCGGGTTCCTCCTGAGCGATCGATCCGTGTTGGTGAGGAGCTTTGGCTGGCCGTCGCCCATGACAAGATTCACTTGTTTGACCCGGATACGGAGTTGGCTATTTTCCCTCGTTAGGCGAAATTCTCAAGGTCGATCGGCCTTTGCGATCGATCTCACACATCATAAACTTGCATTTTTTTCAAGTTGCTGTTATATTAATTTACATAAGCCTTACAAAAGTTAACAAAAAGAGTTCGCACTATGCAAGAACAAAAACGCAACGCTTGGAACTGGGGCTTCAGCGAAGGAGCTGAAAATTGGAACGGTCGTTTAGCGATGATTGGTTTCTCTGCCGCTGTGATTATCGAATTGGTTTCCGGTCAAGGCCTGCTTCACTTCTGGGGCGTGATCTAGTACGATTTTAGCTTTTAGATTTGAGATTGGAGAATTGGGACACCATTCTTTTCTCGATCTGACTAAGATTAAAAAACCCGGTTTCTTTGACGCGAGTAGCTGCTCTTCGAGTGACTCCGATCGAGAAACCGGGTTTTTGAACTGCAATGCGCGAGCCAACTGCTTTCAACGAATCTAATTTTTCAGTTGAGATTGTTTAGACAATAGAAAGCTTGGGAGTCCCCAAAAGAACTCCCAAAATTTTTCCCGCGCACTTTTAGCAGCGCAATTTTTGCAGGGCGATTTACCTGTAGCAAATAGCTATCTCATGTCCGTTGGATTGACCGCAATCAGATTCGTTTGTAGTGCGGATTTAACTCCGCAGAATTTGGCGGACTGAAGTCCGCACTACGAACCGTTTTTGTGATGGTAATCGACCCGAAATGATATGATATCAAATCCTCTATTCATCGGAATAGTAAATTAACAGTTAACAGTTAACAGTTAACAGTTAACAGTTAACTTCATTCCGGTTTCACCGGAATTGATATGACTCGCAGTGCAGCGAACACAAAAAGTTTAACAACCATCGCTCCCAAAAAAGCTATGGTTCGATCCCCAAAAGAGCCAATCACTCTTTTGGGTGATGCCAGACAAATACTCTAGCGGATATATTCTTTTAAGATGCTGTTGCGGTTGGGATGGCGCAGCTTCCGCAGCGCTTTAGCCTCGATTTGACGAATCCGCTCGCGAGTGACGTTAAAGATTTGACCAATTTCCTCCAAGGTCTTCATCCGTCCGTCGTCTAAGCCGTAACGCAGTCGCAATACATCTCGTTCTCTAGGGCTTAGAGTATCCAAAACGCTCTCTAAATCTTCTCTTAGCAAGTTTTTCGAGACTTGATCTTCTGGCGTTTCTCCGTCAGATTCAATAAAGTCTCCCAGACGCGAGTCTTCTTCTTTGCCAATTGGAGTTTCTAAAGAAATAGGCAACTGTGCGGACTTAGCGATGAAACGCAACTTCTCGATCGTCATCTCCATTTTAGTCGCGATTTCTTCTTCCGTAGGCTTGCGGCCCATTTCCTGAGAAAGAAGTTTGGTAGTTTTCTTAATCCGCGAGATGGTTTCGTAAAGATGAACCGGTAGGCGGATAGTCCGGGATTGGTCGGCGATTGCTCTGGTGATGGCTTGACGTATCCACCAAGTTGCGTAGGTGGAAAATTTGTAGCCTTTTTCGTGATCGAATTTTTCAGCGGCCCGGATCAGACCCAAAGAGCCTTCCTGAATCAAATCTTGGAAAGACAAACCGCGATTCATGTACTTTTTGGCGATCGACACCACCAAACGCAGGTTTGACTGTACCATCTTCTCCTTGGCCCGCCGACCGACATGGAGTCTGTGACGGAATGCCGGAAGTGCCATATCTACAGCATTAGCCCATTCGTTATCTTTGGGTTCGCGGTCTAACTCTTCGAGGAGTTGTTCTCGAACTCGCTCTAATTCCAGCAAATCGGCAATCTTGCGGGCGAGTTCAATCTCTTCGTCGGCTCGCAGCAGTCGAATTCTACCAATTTCTTGGAGGTAAAGACGAATAGAGTCTTCTGTATAATGCTTTTTCTTGGCTTGGGCCCGACGGCGGGCTTTGACACCTTTGCCAACTTTAGTATCGTCTTCTTCAGATGGGCTGTCTAGAAAATCTTCTCGATCGTCGTCTTCGTCGATAAAAAGTTCCAACTCGCTTTCGGGTAGAACGCTTTTGGCGTTCCTAAGCAACTCGATGGTTTCCATTTCGGGTGTGATTGTGGTTTCGAGTACGGTGTTAGCCTGGATCATGCCGCCTTCCTCATGCTCCTGAATTAAAGAATAAATAACAGTGGAATAGTGTCTGTTTGTAGTTTAGACAAGTTAGCCAGTATTGGCATTTCCGCAGTAAGAAATAGTGGGCTTTTCAGTTTGCTAAATGAAGCAGTGACCGAAACTGCGTTTGTTTGACGAGTCAAATTTCGACTTCTGGTTGAAAGAAGCAGCGAGTACATTCAATCTATCGCATATTTTTAACGTTGCAACCTATATTGAGGGTGCAGCTTTTTCTTTCACAGCGAGTTATCGCCTCATCTGCGATACCTTACCCAGAAAAACGAATGCCAGAGATGCGATCGCACGCAGGTCAAAATACTGGCTTTTTTTTGCCCGGTACTTCGATCTTTTACCCGTACCAGTTTTCTGGTACTGAACCCTCTAACTTTTGTGTTTGAGGTGTCGAACTTTTGAGAAAGCCGACAGGGTGCGAGTGACGATGTTGTCAGATCTCACAGTTGCACGGCTAATTTTTGCCATCTCGGATGTAGGTTTGCTGCTTCAAACGCAACAGCAGAGAGTCGTAGCACCAAATGGTGAGAATCGGATCTGGCAAAGACCCTTCCGATTGTAGCCGTTCTCACAAAAAATGGAAGTTATTTTCAATTTTTGTCAAGAACTCGGAAAAATTTGTCAGCTTAGCTTGACAATAGTGACTCATGGTCGATTCAGCTCAATCCTGAGAAAGCCCCCTAAAAACCTGGGTACGATCGAACTGCGCTGTTTTTTGTGCTGATGTGGGTGAACGGCTGCGGCGCAGTCTGCCAGACAGTTAGCAGACAATTTTTGATTTGCTGGAAGTGAAACCAATAAAATCTTTGTAGATGCACCCATCATTACCCTGTTTCCCTGAATTGAATCATACGCAATCTGCGATCTAATAAAGCTTGCGAACTTGAGTTGTAAGTCGGCCGCTCTGAAGTAGAAACCGACGATTTCCCCTAATGAAGCGTTGCGGGTTTAATAGTGCAACAGGGGCTTTCTTTGTTAAGTTAGCTCAAATCCCAGAAATTGGGTTTAATTTCGACATTAAATCACATTAAGTTATTAACGTCACATTTTCATTTAAGCAGTGGGACACGAGTTTATGGCAGAGCGTGGCAAAAACCACCCGGATAAATTCTACTGAGAGTTAACCCGTCGCGCAACTCCCGGCAGCAAATGTCTCTAAAATTTGCTGGCTTTCGGCTCGCACTTGCGCGATCCTCTTCTGCAAGCTTCGCTAACGCCCATTTTCACAAGCAAGACAATTCGCTATTTCCCGAAAGCACAACTTCACATTTACTTTAAATATATCCTAACAGTGTGAAGCTTTGACAAAGCAAATTCATCAATTTTAAGTAAAATTACTGGTGTTGTGTGGAAGATTTCCAGCAGACAGAACAAAAGCCCAGCAGACTTTGCTACAGCGGAGGGCGGAGGATAGCTTTTAAAAAAAAGAAACTTACCGAGTGTAGTGATGTGCTTGCTGTTTGGCGATCGTCCAAAAGCTGCCGAGTTCGTTCAAAGCTGTTAAACAATAGGACTCTGGTGCTATGTGAAGATTTTTGTTACATTTATTTACAGCCCTTCCTCCGAAAGCAGGTATCCGGCCACTCTGGTTTAAATCATGTGGCTCGATAGCTAGGGTATTTCGCTATCAGGATAAATTTCCGCTCCGCATCTGTCTTGACAACGCCGGCAAAGTTGATTATATCTGTTTATTATTGATGCAGTCTAATAAACCTCGATAAAAAGCTTGGAAACTTGTAGAGCGATTTAATTCAGGATTCATATATTTAGAAATTTCGCTAGAGGCTTTATATTTTTCTAGTCCTCCCTGATGGTATCCAGCCTTCCGTAATACTCTTTCTAAAGCCTCCCAGGTGCCTCCTTTGATAGCATCAGGCTCTCGATATTTTTTTTGAGTATCTAAATTGGGAGAGACTTTAGGGTAAGCTTGGCAAATTGCTTCAACATCGCCGAAAAACCACGCTTCTAATTCTTCAACTACAATTCGATTTAAGACTTGGAATAATTTATCTTTTTGACAGGAAGATTTAGTGATTAATCCCGATGATATGCCATTATTTCTAGTTGTTGTTTTAATTCGAGACTATCTTCTCGATCTTCATCTATTAAAATAACAATTTTCCAATCAGGCGGAAGCCATGCTTGATAACCTTTCAAACGGTTAGGCAATTTAGCCAGTAAATCTGTTTTCCCTCGAAAAGCATGAATTTTATAGGTAACAGTCGATGGCAATATTTTGGGTACAATTTGGGTTAAAGCTGATTATAATGATGCTTCTTCCACTAAAAACTCAAGATGCAAAATGCTCACCTCCTCTTAATTTTTAGTTTAAAATCACTGCGGTGCACCCGCATTTTTGAGGGGATTTCCCACATCAAAGAAATCTTCCATCCACAGCGAACCGAGTAAGGAACCGTTTTCTATAAATTGTTTAATTTCTTGCATATCGGCGGTTCTTTTGGCTTGAGTAAAACCTTTTTCATCTCTATATAATACCCATAATTTCTCGGGTCTTAAACGATCCACAAAAAAGGGAGAATGGGTTGTTATCATTAATTGAGTATTCGCCGAAGCCGAACGACATTCTTCTGCAAGCTGAGGTAATAATTGCGGATGCAAATGATTTTCTGGTTCTTCTATTCCCACTAATTGCGGGGGATTTGGATCGAATAAAACTGTCAAATAAGCTAAGAGTTTTAAGGTACCATCAGAGGCATATTTTGCCAAAATGGGATGAGAAAAAGGAGCATCTTTAATTTCCAACAAAAGTCGGCCATCCTGCATGACAAGAGCCTCGACTTTTTCGAGGCGTGGAATACGAGCAGAAAGGGTTTTTAGTATTTCTTCTAACCGTTGGTGATGTTGTTCTTTTAGGTATTGGATAACATTAGGTAAATTGTCACCAGTGGGGGACAATCTTTCCTGTGCACCTGCTTCGGGAAGGCTGCGGGTATTATCTGCGGTTAAATAGGATAAATACCAACCTGTAATAAAGCGTCTTAATGCGCTGACGCGAGGATGTTTGGCAAATTGTCCTAAGGTATTTACTGCTAAAAATTCAGATGATTCTAGTTTTTCGGTGATCCTTTCACCTTCTTCATCAGGACTTTCGCCACTAATAACTTGTCCTTCGCCTTTTTTGAAGTCTAAAAACCGAAAAGGTTTACCTTGGCTGGCTCGCCTCCACTGTAACGATTCTTCAGCAATGAAAGGACGATTATTTTCTTCATCTATGGCGAGATGATAGGTAATTAACGGTGATTTTGATGTCTCTCGATATTTTAATTCAATAATGATGCAGCCTGTACTATCTCTGGTGCGTAATTCTCGAAATCTGCCCCTTCTATCCCATGCTTTTCTGAGGCTTTCATTGAAACATTCAGACAAAAAAGCAAAAACATCAAAAATAGTTGATTTTCCGCTACCATTAGGCCCTAAAAGGACAGTTAAAGGGGTAATTGTTTTAAGTTCTAGATTATGTAAAGCTCGGTAATTTTGGACTTTTAGATATTCTATACGGGGAATATTTTTCATCATTTCACCTCCTTGATTGGATTTTATGTCTCGTGAATTAAAATATTTAACAAGTTGTGAGTTCATCTCTCGCTAAAAAATGCACTCGCAACTTAATTGTGATTAATTCACCAGCGAGACAAATTATTGTTGATTTCGCAGCCGAGGGTTAACAAATTCGTTCAATCCTTCTCCTACTAAAGATAGTCCGATTACCATTAAAGTCATTGCCAAACCAGGAAATAATGCTGTCCACCAAATGCCTGTAGGTAACGCATCCAAGGCTAAACGCAAGTCGTGTCCCCATTCTGGGGTTTGTTCGGGAAGTCCCAAACCGAGAAATCCTAAGCCTCCTAATGTTAAAATCGCGTCGGCGGCGTTAAGGGCAAACAGCACGGGTACGCTTTGAATCACGTTTAGGAAGAGGTAGCGCGAAAGCACTGTCTGAGTGTCTGCACCCATTGCTCGGGCGGCTTCGACAAATAATTCGGTTTTGATGCTGGCGGTGTGATTCCTGACTACGCGGTAGTATTGAGGGATGTAGGAAATGCTCAGGGCGATCGCAGCGTTGAATACTCCTCTTCCTACTACAAACGCCAGTGTCAAGGACAGCAGCAGCCCCGGCAAAGTATAAATTGTATCCATTAAAAATAACAGCGCTCGATCGAGCTTACCGCCCAAATAACCGCTAAGCAAACCTAGCGGTACGCCGATAAACAAGCTCAAACTTGTGGCTAAAATCACCACTTGCCAAGCAGCGCGAGAAGCAAACAGCGTGCGGGAAAAAACATCGTAGCCGCTGCGGCTGGTACCAAACCAATAATTCGCGGACGGTGGTTCGTGAATCGGATTAATCAAAGCATCGGTAGGATTTTGCAGCCATCCCCAAGCTTGCATGGCCGGAGACAAAGTGGCTACCAATACAAACACGGCAGTTATTGTCAAACCCGCCCACATCATTTTCATTGACAGGCTTGACGTTGAGGCAAGGTTGAGAAATTTCGGTAGTCGGAGGCGGCTTTGGGTCATATTTATGAGGGAAGATGTCATTAGTCATTAGTCATTAGTCATTAGTCATTAGTCATTAGTCATTAGTCATTAGTCATTAGTCATTAGTCATT
>NZ_JAUBTN010000101.1:0-13424 GCF_036705055.1 Microcoleus sp. CZ3-B2
TCCCCCTCTCCCCCTCTCCCCCACTCCCACTCCCTCACTCTCCCCGTTGGGCCCAACTCGTGATTGCAATCTATCCAGGCAGTTTTGACCCCATTACCTTTGGTCACGCAGACATTATCGAGCGGGGCTGCAAATTGTTCGATCGGGTAATTGTTACCGTAGTCAAAAACCCCAGCAAAACCCCTCTTTTCACCGTAGAGCAGCGGATCGAGCAGATCCGGTGCTGTACCCAACACTTGTCAAACGTAGAAGTAGACAGTTTTGAGGGTTTGACAGTAAACTATGCTAAGATTCGACAAGCCAAAGTGCTGCTGCGGGGGCTCCGGGTATTAACAGATTTTGAAATGGAACTCCAGATGGCCCACACCAATAAAACCCTTCTGGGCGAAATTGAAACAGTTTTTTTGGCAACTTCTAACGAGTACAGCTTTTTAAGTAGTAGTGTAGTTAAAGAAATCGCCAAGTTTGGTGGCTCCGTAGATCATCTTGTTCCGAAACACGTCGCCCTAGATATTTACAAATGTTACGCCAGCAGGAACCAAATCGCATCGAATCCGATATTACCGCCGGCAGCGCTGAGAATGAATCACCTCAGAACACAGCCGCTTTCGGAGAACCCACCCGAACCCCAGGAGTAGACATCCAGAGGGAATTGAACCGGCTTGAGGAAATTGTTCTCGACAGTCCGCGCATTCCTCTGACCAGACGCACTCTGATTGATGAAGAACAGTTGCTCGATCAGTTAGACTTGGTGAGGCTAAATTTGCCGATCGCCTTTGGGGAAGCCGAGATCATCATTCGGCACAAGGACGAACTGCTCGAAGAAGCCCAAATCTACGCTCAGGAAGTGATAGAAGCAGCAGAACAGCGAGCCGCAGAACTTTTAAACGATATGGGCCTGATCCAGCAGGCGAAGATCGAAGCAGATCAGTTGCGACAGCAAGTTTTGCTCGACTGCGAGGCAATTCAGCAGGCGACGCTGGCGGAAGTCGAACAAATTCGCTACCAGGCTCAAGAGGAACTGGAAGAAATGAGAGTTAGGGCGATGGCTGAATGCGAGGAAATTCAAAACGGCGCCGACGATTATGCTGACCAAGTGCTAGATAATATCGAGCACAAGCTCAGCGATATGCTGCGCGTGATCCGCAACGGGCGCGATCAGTTGGATAATGTTTCTGCGTCGCACATTCATCACAACAACGGTTAGCTAACTGCTTTTGACGAAACGGCGACTTAGGGGTAATTTTCTGAATTTGTAGGCGATCGTCCCAGTGGTAGAACAACGCTATTGCCCTTTCCGGCAGACATGGCGCAAAATTGGGCGATCGAGTTATAGAGAAACGGCACCGTCGAGTGTCCGACTCCCCACTCTGTGAATGTGAAAAATTTAATCATTGGTATCTGATTGAGGATTGTAGCAAGATTTTTGTGAATTTGTATAAGTTTGGTGAAAATAGGAGCAAAAATAATATTTTCTGGTAGGGTGAAAGTCCGTGAGACAGAAAAATTCTGATTTGACCCTAATTTTTGGCATCTACTTTTTACCATGCCGAAAGCTTCTAATCGGTTCGCAGAATTTGATTTGATCCGAGCTTTAGCGATCGTCGGTGTTGTGATTATTCATGCTGGATTCTCGGCATTTCGCGAACGCCGAATTGTGTTTGTGGCGATTGACACATTGCAACTGTTCTGCGTACCTGCATTTTTACTGCTGAGCGGTTTTTGCCTCACCAACAAAACCGACAATCAAAATAATCCCGCACAGATATTCAAAAAAAGACTTTCAAGAATTATATCTCCCTATTTTGTTTTGGTCAGTAGCTTTGTACATCTTAAATAGTTGGGGATCGCTCCCAAAAATTGATTTACTGCCATTGTTCAGAGATATCTTGACAGGTTCAGTAATGCCTCCCTATTATTTGATCATTGTAATTGTTCAATGCTACGGTTGGTGGTGGCTCCTAGTAAACTTAAAAGTTTGAGAAACCCGAAAAATTTGAATCTTGGGTTTAACAATTCAAACAATTTTTAACATATTTTTTTACCGGGCAGTTTTCAAATACATATCAATACCTCTACCTTTGATGGAGCGCTGGATTTTTAGTTGGATTTTGCCATTTTCTGCAGGTCTATTTTTGGGTTCAACCTATGACAAAATCAAACCCGTTCTAGAACGCAGAAAAATGCAATTTTTAGGAGCAACCATCCTATTTTATCTAGCAAGCATTTCGGAATATTACCTGCTCGGCGAAGTTAATGCGGAGGAATGGTTTCTGCGATAGTTTTTTAAAATATCTGCTCAAGGATACGCAATTTTATTCGTGTTGTCAAAATATTGGCTGCTTATTCATTCCCTATATATCTGCTAGATTCGACAGTCGTGCAATATGTGTTGTTAGTGTTTTATAAATGTATTGAACCCGTACATCCGCTGCTGAAGCTCGGCTTTTTGGTGACAGGGACTTTGTTGGCTTGTTTGGCAATTATTTACATCTTGCAGAAAGTTTTGCCCAAAAAATACAGCCAGTACATTCTGGGAATTTAAGCAGATTTTGTAGGTCAGCGGGTGGTCTTGGATATAGCCTTTCTCAAAAAGGTGAGAAGTCAGTCGATTTTAGATTTTAGATTTTAGATTGAGGGATTCGGGGATTGAGGAATTGAGGGATCGATCGATACCTCATCGAGAGTGAGAACAGCTATATCTCCTTGCACCCTCGGTATCCGTTTGGCAAGGGCAGCAACAACCGGACTGTTTACCTGCAACCACCAGCGCTGGCGAGTTCGCCTTGATGCGCCTCTTGCTTTCAGGTGAATCAGAAGGATTTGAATACTTGTTCGTCTCTGTTTTTGTTTGAGTCCGGTTAAACCATTGTCTGCAGAATTGAGGTTTCAAAGTCGAGCGATCGCCCTAGTTGAATCTAGTTTAAGATTATTCTCAGGCCTGTAAAAAAATTTCAATGAAACTTTTAATTAGCAACGACGACGGCATCTTTGCCCAAGGCATCCGCAGCCTCGCCAACGCTCTCGCCACCGCAGGCCACGACGTGAGCGTAGTTTGTCCCGACAGAGAGCGCTCCGCTACAGGGCACGGCCTCACCATGCACCAACCCATCCGCGCCGAAATTATCGAATCTGTTTTTGACCCCGCCGTCAAAGCTTGGGCTTGTTCGGGCACTCCCGCCGACTGCGTGAAATTAGGTTTGTGGGCTTTACTTGACCAACCGCCGGATTTTGTGCTTTCCGGGATCAACCACGGGCCGAATTTAGGTACGGACATCATCTGTTCTGGCACGGTTTCGGCAGCAATGGAAGGAATCATGGAAGGCATTCCCAGCATTGCTTTCAGCCTCGCCAGCTATACTTCGCAGGAATTTGGGCCGGCGGTGGATTTTGCTGTCACCTTGCTGGGACAGTTGGAAAAACAGCCAATGGCTAAACCGACGCTGTTGAATGTCAACATACCAGCGGTGACACAAGCAGAAATTACCGGAGTGGCGATCGCCCGTCAAGGCATTCGCCGCTATTTCGACATATTTCAAAAGCGCACAGATCCGCGCGGCAAAACTTATTATTGGCTGGCTGGGGAATTGTTAGAAGATGTAGAAGAAACCGCCGATCCGTCGGTGGCTCATGCTATTCCTACAGACGTACAAGCTATCCGCGACAACAGAATAACCGTGACTCCGCTGCAATACAATCTCACCTGCCATCCCGACTTGCACTCGTTGCGCGATTGGCAATTTGAAGGTTTTTTCGAGCAGTGAGCTCAGATCGACCAGATCGCGGCTGTAAACTAGGAATTAAGGATAAAGTGCCTGTAAAGGTTTATGCCTTTGGCGTTACACAAGCTCTCAATTGGTTGTTAGTTTTTTTACTCCAGAAAAACAGTTATGAACGCTCCCACCTATAACACCCATTCTGTCACTTGCCCGATTTGCAACCGTTCCAGCGTCCTCGGCCCCGTTGGAATGGTCAGCGGACTGTTCACTTGTCCCCACTGCCATTCCCACATGGTAATTAGCTGGAGCGGTCATTTTGTGCGCGATCCTTTTAGTCTCAAACAAATGACGGTAGGAAAAATGCTCAGGCGTCAGAGCCGGCCCCTAGCTCGCCTCCAGCGAGACTTTGGGTTCGGCAAGAATTTTCCGCTGCTGGCAATTTTGGGAAGCGTGGTATTTTTGGGATGCGCGATCGCAGCTACGGAACAATCGCTGCCCAGACAAAACTCATTTCAAGGATTTTTAGAGTGGGTAAGCGGAACTGACAATTCCCAAGATGTCTCGCGTTAACATTTCTCAAAATAGATTTTCACATATCTTGTATGAAAATATCTATTCCTTTAGGTAGAAATAACGATAGAAGACTTGCGGATTTCGAGTCGCAACCGGGTTTTTGATGGTTGTGGCGGGCTATAACCTGTGTATTTTGTAAAAAACCCGGTTTACGATCGCCCTTGCGTAAGTGCTAGTAGTGGGAAATTATACCAATTTTCAAAAGTAGCCATACTTTTAAGAATTGGTATTAAATCCAAAAAAGCCGATCGCAAAACCGCAGATGTAATATCAATTCCGGTTGCACTCCTCATGACTGTTGACTGTTGACTGTTGACTGTTGACTGTTGACTGTTGACTGTTGACTCGATTTTATTATTCCGATGCAACCGGAAACGATATAAGGCAGATGCAATGCCGATAAACGCAGATTATTTGCCCAAAACAGAGCGATTGAATGCAGTGCAACTCTAATTGAGAAATTCCGCAATTTTGCTCGCTGCAACTGTTAAAATTTCGGGCGGCTCGACTAAGGCAAATCGCACGTAGCCTTCTCCTGATTTCCCGAAACCGGCACCGGGGGAAGCTGCGACTCCTGTACTCTCTACTAGCTGAGTGCAAAATTTGATAGAATCAGATGTCCAAGGTTGGGGCAGTTTCGCCCAGACGTACATGGTGGCGGGGGGTACGGGTACTTCCCAGCCAATGTTTTCTAGGGCGCTTACAAAGCTATCCCGCCGTTTTTTGAAGGTTTCTACACTGCTTCTGACGGTATCTTGAGGGCCTGTTAATGCGGAGACCGCTCCGTTCAAAATTCCTAAATATTGGTTGAAGTCTACTGCGGCTTTGATCTGTCGCAGGGCTGCAATTAGCTGGGAGTTGCCGATCGCGTATCCGACTCGAAAACCTCCCATGCTGTAGGATTTAGATAGTGTAAAAAACTCGATCGCTACACTCTTATCTCGATCGGCTTGAAAAATTGACGGTGCCATCAATTTACGGTTTTTCTCGATATCCTCCCAGGCCGCACGCGCACCATCCACCGCCCCTGCGGCATCGTCAAACACCAAATCCACATAGGGGAAATCATGTACTAAAACCAGATCGTGTTGGCGACAAAAAGCCACGGCTTTCTCAAAAAAAGCCAGCGGGGCGATCGCAGTTGTAGGATTGTGAGGATAGCTCAAAACCATCATCTTCGACTGAGCCAGCACGGGCATCGGAATATCTTCAAAAACTGGTAAAAACTGATTTTCTGCTAATATTGGCATCGGATAAATTTGACCGCCGGCCAAATACACGCCGCCTGCGTGGGAAGGATAACCCGGATCGAGCAACAAAGCAAAATCTCCGGGGTTCATTACAGCTAAAGGCATATGCGCCGTGCCTTCTTGGGAGCCAATTAACGGCAGCACTTCTGTTTCTGGATTAACTGAAATCCCAAATTTTTGTTCGTACCAGCAAGCTGCAGCTTCCCGGAAAGTTCGTGTCCCGTTAAACAGTAAATAGCCGTGGGTGCTAGAGTCTGACAATGAATGGGCGATCGCATCTGTAATATGAGCCGCCGCAGGCAAATCGGAAGAACCCAGAGACAAATCTATCACCTTTTTTCCCGCTGCTTTAGCGAGAGACTTTGCCCGATCCATATCGGCAAATACATTAAATTGCAGGGATTCTAAACGTTTGGCAAATTGCATATTTTTTGTGAATGGTTGAGGATATTATTGAATGTTTTTATAATTTTTGAACTATTCTATTTTTTGAAATTGCCTTTTAATTTGCTTGCGAACAAGATTTTTTTTGACTTACCGCAGAGAGCGCAGAGGGCGCTGAGTTTGAGAGGAGTATTGAGGAGAAAATAGAGATGTTCAAAAATATTTGTGCTTGCTATAGTTGTGAGTTGGGAGTTGGCAACTCCCGCATCGTTTCCCAACTTTATAAGTGACCTTCGAGCAAACCGAGCAAAGTTTGTTTGGTAATAGCTCCCTCGTGGGAAAGCACTACTTCGCCATTTTTAAACAGTCTGAGTGCTGGGACTCCTTCAACTTTATACTGCTTGACAGTATTAGGATTGGGGTCAATTTCCATCTTGACCACTTTCAGCTCGCTGTAGTTGGTCGCCACCCAGTCTATCGAAGGCGCGATCAGTTTGCAAGGCCCGCACCAACTCGCCCAAAAATAGGCAAGCACTGGTTGCTCAGCTTTCAGGACTTCTGTTTCAAATTTTTCGTCGTTAATGACAATTACACTGTTGCTCATGGTTCTGCGATTAATTTTGCTATTTATTTCTCAAGCACCTACGGGCTTGAAACTTGCACCAACTTTGAAGACAGCTCCAAAAAACTGTTACTAATTTTAAAACATTCTGCGAATTATTGACTGTAAACTGAGGACTGGGGACTGATGGCTAATTCTGTTTGGCGTTTAATTCCGCTGCTGTCAGCGTCTGGGAGGTTGCAGATGGCGATCGACAAATGGCTGCTGCAACAGCATCTAGCCCAGAAACATCCGCCAACTCTGCGATTTTACACCTGGCAACCAGCGGCGATTTCCTTGGGCTACCACCAGCAGCGCTGGCCGGAGTTTTGGGAGCAGCTATCTTGGCAGGGAATGCCTGTAGAATTGGTGAGGAGGCCTAGCGGCGGGCGCGCCGTGCTCCACCAAGGAGATTTAACTTATGCAGTGGTAGCGTCAGGATTTGGCAGCAGTCGCCTGAAAGCTTATCAGACTATTTGCGAGTTTTTGATTGAGGGTTGGAGGGCGATGGGTTTAGACTTGCACTACGGGGAAGCTAAACGGGGTTACATTCACAATCCGAATTGTTTTGGTACTGCGACGGGTGCTGATTTAGTTACGCCCGATGGCTGCAAGTTAATTGGTAGCGCGCAACTGCGCCGGGGCGATGCTATTTTGCAGCACGGTTCCATGCGCTTGCAACCGGATGTTAGTTTGTTCGATCGAGTTTTTGACGAAAAATTAATTCCTGTGAAATTACCTCTATCTGAAGGGGGAGATGATTTGATTGCAACTGTAATTGATGTTTTGAGTGCGGCGGCTTGTCGCTGTTTTGAGATTGATTTGGAAGTGCAGCCACTTTCGGAGGAGGAATGGCAGGATATTTGGGAAACAAGTAACAAGCTATTGTAAATTTAACTTTTGCGAACAGCCAAGACTGCCGTTATACAAGAGATTTATTGCATAAATCTTCGCTCTTGGAAGAGCGAGATAGATCGGCTTGTTAGCAGTTAAATTGTCTGTTAAAAAAACAATCCAACTTTTGTGCGTTAAGCCCCAAAGCCCGCCCTGGATATACAATATAGCCTTTCTCAGTAACATGAGATGTTCTCGTGGGCATTGGGCATTGGGCATAGGGCATACCTCACAAAGCTTGAGAACCGCTATAGAACTATTACAAAAGTCCTTTTCATCCAGAGTTCTAATTTAAATGCGCGGCAGCTTGTACGCAGATAATTTCCAGATTGTTGATAAATTCTGAAAAAAGTCTCTTTTTTTGCGTAACACTTGTTACACCTAGGATTGCTTTGCTTCCGAGCGCTTCACTTCCAATGACGAGACGCTTGACAGTTCAGTACAGTATTTACAATCTAATTTTTCTTTTTTAAACTCAACAAAATAAATTGAGTTCTCTCTGCTTCATCAAAATTGTCATCGCTGACTAAAACAACACTTTGGCTGCCGTCTGGCAACTGCGGCCCGAGAGTCATTCCCTCTAAATTGTACAGCGGAATTCCCAGTTCGCTCAAGTCGAGCAGCAACTTTTTCCTCACAGGCTCGACCATTGCCATTGTTCCTTTAAAACTCTTGATTCTCGAAGTATCTGTCGCCGCTCCAGCCGCTACTTGATAAATTCTAGCGCTGTATCCCGACAGCCCAAAAGAACGCTCTAAACTCAGAAATTGACCGCCGCCAACAGTTACTAATTCTGTTAAATTGTTCAACAAACTCATGGGAACTTGGTCTAGCTGGTAAAGATTTTCTGAGACTAATTGCGGCGTTTTATCGACGATAATATAATGTAAAATGCGTATTTTGCTTGCTTGTTCCGGGTCTGCATCTTGCATTAACGGCGCTGCCGTCGCTGCGAACAAGCGAAATGGATCGAGACCGCCTGGACTAAAGGTTTCTGGGTCGATGCTTAAAGATTCAAAACCTGAATTGTCCAGCACTCCTTGCTGCTGTTGTTCGTCGCTGCCATCGGGAATGTAGCGGTTGGGAATAGGTAAATTACCCCGCAATTTCCCGGTTGTGAGGTCAAATTCGCCGACCAAAGGAGGGATGTTAGCATGAGTAAAGCCTCCGCTAGCGACAAATACTGAATTGCGGGGAGAAAGGGCGATGCCTTCGGGATTTATGGAGCCCCAAGCAAAGGTTTCACCGTCTGCTTTTTTGAGGGAGGTAACGCTTTCAACGGCAACTTTTTTCAGGCGAATATTTGCTGGATCGCTGGAGGCGAGATCGAGTCGGAGACTGTAAAATCTGGCTTCTCCGTTTTCGCTCTTGTCGTCGGAAAGAGCGTAAAATCGATAAGCTTTGGAAGTCACGCCACTAATACCTTTTGGATCGTAGGTAATTCCTGACAAGCCGCCGACTGGTGTTCCTTCAAAATTCATTTTTGGCAATTGATACTGTCCCAAAAATTCTAGGGACATTTCAGGAAAAGAGCGGTCTTTAGCAACGGCAGGAGGCGCGCAAGCGGTGCATATGGTTAACAGAATTAGGGTTAAACTGAATAAGCGCAAAAGCCGATCGCCCAATGCCTTAAAATCCCAATAATTGCTCAGTATGCTAAATTTTATTTTCTTGCTCTTGTTGAACAGTTTGCTTTTGTGCCATCTTTGTGACATAATTTATACCATTTTGTAGATATGCAAAATTTGATGTTTCGAGCCCAGATGCCGAATCGCGGGAGTCATATTTCTTTTATGAGAAATTCTGTACCAATTGGGTGCTTGCTTTTTTTGTGGCTGTGTGCTGGTTCTATTGCTAGCGCCCAAACTAATCCACCGGGCCTCGATCAATTTTCTCCTAATCCTCTAGAAATTACCACCCCCGATCCGCTAGCTCCCGCCAGTGAGCCTCTGAGCAGCAGTCAGCGGGACGAACTGACAGTGGCTTTGGAACAGTTAAACTTAGAAGCAGCGGCTAAACTAGAAGCTGGAGATGGGGCTGGTGCTTTTGATATTTGGTTCCGAGAATTGCGACTGCGTAGGTATCTGGGCCCGGCGGCGGAAATTGCTGCTTTGAGTCGGGTGGGAAGTGTTGCTTGGAGTAGCAGTAAAAACATCGAACTACAGCTTATTACTAAACGGCTGGAAGCAATTTACAAACAAGTGAAATCGCAAGTACCGATCGATCTTGATTTGCTCCAGGCTTTGGCTGCGGCTTTTAGCCAGGTGCGGGCTAAGGGCCCGACTGTAGAAGTTTACCAACAAATTCTCGAAAATGCGCGCCAAAACCAAGATATATTGGCTGAGGGTCGGATTTTAAAGGCGATCGGGCTAATTCACATTAATTGGCTCAGTTACGAAAAAGCTGCTCCCGTGTATGAGGAATTGGCAAGTTTAATTCAGGAAAACCGCGCTTTATTTGCGGCTAATGCTGGGGTACAAAATTCTGTTTTATCGGCGGGAAACGGCGCGCCGCCGCAGCCTGTAACTGCTCCAACTGAGGTGGATGCTTTGAGACAGTTGGCCTACGTTTACCAGCAGTCGAAACAGCCCCTAAAGGCGATCGCAGCCAGGGAAAAATTAGCATCCGTGTATCTTAACCTGCAAAACCCCAGCGCTATACCGCCGCTAAAAATGGCGATCGCCACCGATTACCAAAGTATAGGTCAAATCAACTTAGCAGCTCAATACTATCAGGAAGCTTACAATTTAGCTGTTCCCATTCAACAGTACGCTCAGGCTAGCGAAGCTTTGGACAAATTAGCATTGCTTTACCGAGCGCAAAAGCAGTGGGAGCCGACTTTGCGGATTTATCAAATGCAGTTGCTGTTGGAAGAGCGGGCTTACAATTGGTACGGATTGATGAATGCTTACGACAATATCGGTCAAGTTTATCAGGAAATGAAGGCTTACGATAAAGCTTTGGAATCCTATCAAAAAGGGTTGGAAGTAGCGAAAAGATTGGGACACCGAAAAGAGTATTTTGCTAAGAAGATTCTCAAGGTTAACAAGCAATTGCAAAAAACTTCGTAGTTGTTAGCAGGTAACAATGACAAATTACAAGGTTAGTAATATAAATGCAGTAAGGTGTGCACTGCACACCTACACAACTACTTTTGACTTGTAGATTTCTCGCGAGATAGAATAATATACTCGATCTCGATCGCGATCGTCGAGGTTGTGCTGGTATTTCATCCCCACTTTTTCCATTACCCGCCGCGAGGCGATATTTTCGGTATGTGCAACTGCAACAATTTTTTCTGTTTTCAATACTTCAAATCCGTACTTGAGGCTGACTCCTGCAATTTCCGCAGCTAAACCTTTCCCCCAATACGCTTTTGCTAACACGTAACCGACTTCTACTTCAGATGTTTTGCCTAAGAAGCGAAGCCCCCCGTCGCCGATCAATTGGTTATTTTCTTTATTGACAACAGCCCACAAACCGAAAGCGTGTTTTTCCCAATCTGCGATTATCCCAAATAAATCTACTGCTGTTTCTTCTCTATTTCTGACGCCTTCACTTAGATACTTCATCACTTCGGGATCGCTGTAGATGTGGTAAAGCTCATCTAAGTCGTCTGGCGTAAATTCTCTTAGATATAATCTAGGTGTTTCTATATATCGGGAGAAATAATTTTCTGTAGGTATAGAAGATTCCATAATTTAACTGACTGCATTTGCTACAATTATTACTTGGATATATTTTACAGTCTTTCTGCTCAAAGACTGAGTGAACTTCGAGGGCGCGCTCGCCCTACAAGCTGCGGAGCAAAAAAGCTCAGTATCCCCAGCAAAAGCCCCAAATTTAGCAGCATAATAGCTTCTGCAATTCCATAATCTAAAATCTAAAATCTAAAATCGAATGACCATTTCCTCACCAGTAGCAGATACCAAAAACAAATCCGGCCAGGAAACAGACTGGCGGTTATTCATGAGGTTGGCATCTTACGCAACCCGCAGCAAACGCTTGCTGATTATTTCGATCGCACTATTAGTACCGCTAGCAGTCTCAGGAGCAATTCAACCGATTCTGATCGGACAGGCAATTTCGGTAATTCGAGCGGAACCTACCTATGAATTTTTGCGGGGATTGCCTTTATCTACTGCATTAAACGTGTTAGCAGTTTTGCTGATGCTAACTATAACATTTAGATTGGGACTGCAATCAGTTCAAGGCTATTTAGTCACGAAAGTAGGGCAAATAATTACAACTGATATTAGAAATGATTTGTTCGCCCACGTCACATCGCTAGCAGTGAGATTTTTCGATCGCACTCCTGTCGGTAAATTGATGACGCGCCTTACCAGCGATGTCGAAGCTTTGGGAGAAGTATTTTCGAGCGGGGCGATCGGGATTGTTAGCGATTTATTTTCAATTTTAGTAATTGCCATTTTCATGTTTACCATGCAGTGGCAACTAGCTTTAATGTTGGTGACAATCATGATACCAATTACTGCACTAATCGTTTATTTTCAAAACCAATATCGCCGAGCAAATTACACTACCAGAGAAGAACTTTCCGATCTTAACGCCCAACTGCAAGAAAACCTGACTGGTATTGGCGTAGTGCAGCTATTCCGCCGCGAAAGATTCAACTCAGAATTGTTTAGAGTCACTAACAAACGCTACATCAAAGCAGTTGACACCACAATCTTTTACGACTCTGCGGTATCTGCGACATTGGAATGGATTGCTTTAGTGGCAATTGGAGCCGTTTTGTGGCTGGGCGGTGAAAAAGTTCTGCAAGGTAGTCTTAACTTTGGTACTCTCTCGGCATTTATTTTATTTGCTCAGCGTCTCTTCGATCCGTTGCGGCAATTTGCCGAGAAATTTACCGCGATTCAAGCAGGATTTACCGCTGTCGAACGGATTAGCGATATTCTTAACGAACCAATCGAAATTCAAGATCGAACTATCGTACAAAAAGAAGAAGGAAGAGGGCACAAGGAAGAAGGAAGAGGAAAGAGGGAAAAGGGAAGAAAGAAATATTATTCGCCGCTGTTAATTACCGGTCATCCTGAGACAATTTCCTATAACTTATCTTCAACTGAGCCAGAATTGGTAGAGAATAATCCAAGTTCCAAAACTTCAGAATATCGTCTATCAATTAACAATCGACCATCGACAATCGACCATCGACAATCGAAGGAATTCGCATCAGGAGAAATCCAATTTGACAATGTGTCGTTTGCCTACAAAGATAACGAATACGTCCTGCAAAACCTCAATTTTACGATTGCATCCGGCGAAAAAGTAGCATTAGTGGGCCCCACCGGTGCGGGCAAAAGTTCGATTATCCGTCTCCTGTGCCGCCTTTACGAGCCGACGCAAGGACGCATTCTCATCGATGGTGTGGATATTCGCGATTTGCCTCAAGCAGAATTGCGCCGACACGTAGGCGTGATTATTCAAGATGGCTTTCTATTTGCTGGCGATGTGAAGAGCAATATTAGCCTGGGAGAAAATTACTCTATTGAGGAAATTGAAGCAGCAGCAGAAAAGACTAATGTTGCTCGTTTAATCGAACAGTTACCTCAAGGTTATGACACGCAATTGCGGGAACGGGGAACGAATCTTTCGGGGGGACAAAAGCAATTATTAGCGTTTGCTCGGGCGGCGATTCGCAATCCCAATATTTTAGTTCTAGACGAAGCTACTGCTAGTTTGGATGTGGGGACAGAAGCTTTAATTCAAGAGGCTTTGGAGCGTTTGATGGAGGACAGAACGGCTATAATCATTGCCCACAGGCTCTCGACTATCCGAAATGTCGATCGTATTTTGGTGCTCAAACGCGGGCAGTTAGTAGAGTCTGGAACCCACGAAGAATTGTTGCAGCAAGAAGGGTTGTATGCCAGTTTGTACAAGTTGCAAATGCTGGGAAGTTAATATCTGAAGTCATTAGTCATTAGTCATTAGTCATTAGTCATTAGTCATTAGTCATTAGTCATTAGTCATTAGTCATTA
>NZ_JAUBTN010000102.1:0-13372 GCF_036705055.1 Microcoleus sp. CZ3-B2
TCGCTTCTCTGCTTTATTGCGTAAGCGTTGCTTGCCGAAGGCATCGCATCCTTCTTTAAAAACTCTCCGGAGTATTGCAATAAGGGATCGTGGATTAAATAACTTCCGTAGGTTGGGTTGAAGCATGAACCCAACCTACAAAAAATGCAAGTTATTTAATTGTCATTCCTAACTAATAACCAATAACTAATTCCCGAACTATTATTAGATTCGGACTAGAAGACTGAGGCCGTGAGAGTCGGTGCCGCAAGTTCCCAACAAACCGTAAGTTTCTGCTAAATCTTTGACTAAAGCAGTTTGTTTGGGACTCGGTTTCCAAGGACAGGGATTGCCGTAAGCATAGTAAGTTTCTACGCCGTCAATGCCGAAACGGGCTGCTTCTGGGATGAGTTTATCGGCGGTCGATCGATACCGGCAAGGATGTGCTAGAACTGCTAAACCTCCAGCTTCCTGAATCGCTTCAATTACCCTGGCTGCGGAATAACAAGCGTGGCCTTCAGTACCTTTACCTCGCAAGTAAGGTGTGAGACTGGGATGTTCTGGATCGAAGGCGTAAGCGAGAATGTGTACGTCGTTGTTGAGCAATTCAGCATTAATTTCAGCCCCTGTCCAAAGAGTCGGTGCAGCGCTAATTTTGTCGGGATGCTTTAATTTCCAATTATCCAGCCATATTTGAGCTTGAGCGTAGCCTTGGGTGCTGTGGTGGTCAGTAATAGCTAAGCCTTTGAGGCCGACGGCTATTGCTTGTTCCATCACTTTCTCTGACTGCGATCGCCCGTCGGAGTTAACCGTGTGGAGGTGGAAGTTGTAGGAACCCGGACAGCTATCGGCATTTATTGTCTGCAAGACTTGTTTGAGGGCCGAGATATTCTGGGCTTCTGGTTTGAGACTATAAGCGGTGGCGGGAGCGAGATTGACAGTCATAAGCGTTATTATAAAAAAGACTAGCTTTGTTTAATATATCTAATTTATTGAAAATTTGCGGGCTTAAAAATTTGTGCTTGGCTAAGGGGGCTTGACCTTGATGGCTGAGAACTTTTGTGCGAAAAGCACGAATAAATTAGGGTAAAGCTGAAATAAATTAGTAGCCCTAGGGTGCATCGCGATGGAAAATTCATCAATAAAAATCGAGTGTTTCTAGTGAACGATGCACCTGTACCATCGCCAGTTTAATAAACAACTTTTTATTTGACCATTCCCCAACTATTCTATTAGAGTAACATTATTCCGAGGATGCGTCTAACAAAGAAAATGACGCAGCATAAAGAACAACAATATGAGAGATTCGCATCCAGCGAAAATCGCTTAGCAAACAAGTATTTGTCGAGTAGAACAGAGAACTATTTGCACTTTGTATAAGCAAATCTTAGGTAAAACAACTACGATAAAAATGCGAACTTTATGGTAGATACCAAGAGCGATCGCTCTCTCGCTATCTGGTTTTCTTAGGCTCGTTTAATCAACTTTAAAAAGGCTATATATAAGGTGCAGATATGTAAAATTGTAGATTCAAATTTGGCTAAAATAATGGCAACATACCCTAGGAATACTAATAATAAAATGTCTGGTAGATTGACCGATGGCAGATGGGTTTGTAGCGCAGACTAAAGTCCGCACTATGAACGAACCATTTTTGTTATAATAATCGACCAGAAATGATCTGACTAATGACAGATGACTATCCTTCGACTTGGCGAGCGGGCAAGATGACTAATGACTTCTTGTCTATCAATTCAATCGCACTTTAAACCTGCCGCTGCGGCTGTGGGAAATTCGATCGGTACAAAGGTAAGACCAAATTGTTTTTTAGCACAGGGTACAATATGCGCCAATGCTTTAGGAGAGTTTTTCCGATTTCCAGTCTTCGAGTCAAATTCAATTATACCCGTAGCTCCCTCGGCTTTAAAGTTAGGATCGGCCATAGTTTTTTGCATTCCTTCGCGGCTGGGTTCCGGCTGCATTTCTATAGCTTTAATCAGCGTTTTTGCCGCATCGTAGGTTAAGGCAGAGCGAGTATTTACCGGGCCTCTCCACAATTTTTGTGCGTTTACCGGAAATTTTTTATCAAAACTGATTAACGGATGCCAAAATACAGATACGCCGAGTTTTTTAACAGACTTTAGTTGTGTTGCTAGTTTTAGCGTTCTCTCCTCGTACAGCGTCCAAGGCCCGACAATCCAATTGCGATCGCCGTTAGCTTTAATCATCTCGATCGCATTTTCCAGCGAATTAGTGACTTGACCGTCGGGAACTACAAGTAAGGCGGTTTTGGGAAATTTTTCAACTTCTGCGATCGCAGCTTTGGCGTTAAAATTATCTTTAGATAAATCGTAATAATTACTGCTTCTAAAAGTCGTTCCTCCTCGGGATTCAAATTGCTTTTTAAATTCTTCCCACAAAGAAGCGCTGAAGGGACTGTTGGGATTGTAAAAAGCGGCCACTCGTTTTTGCCCTACTTTCAATAGTTGATTTACCAAAGCTTCAGCTTCGATGCTAGTTGTCGGAGCCGTCCGAAAGAAATATTTTCGGGGTTTTCGGGTCAGTTCTTCTGTGGTGCTTCCCGGAGAAATTGCGACGAGTTTATTTCGATTGTAAATATCTACTGTTTCTACGGTCATGTCGCTGGTGTAGTGTCCGATGACTGCTAGAATATCTGGCTGAGCGACGAGGTAATTTGCTCTTTGCTTTGCGTAGGATTTGATATTGCCGTCATCAGCAATGGTAACTTTGAGACCTTTTCCTTTAATCGCTTTTGGTTCGAGAAAGCCTTGACCGGGAAAGTCTTTATTGCTATCCTTGGCAGGGAGGATACCTAAATTAACTTCGGTTTGAGCTTGAGCGATACCTCGCAGCAGTTCTTCTGCTAAGTTGGCGTTCTGAATGCTGCCGTCTAGATTTCTGCGGATGGGGACAACGATCGCGATCGTGTAATATTCTGCATTGATTGCTTCGAGCAGAGCATTGTTGATGTAAATTAAAGTTTCGGGGTCTCTGCGGTCATCTCGCCAGGACTGTTTGAGCAATTTTAAAGCTTCGGGATAATTTGAGTCGGCAAATTCATTAATTCCCCTTTGTTTTGACCAAAGGGCGGAGGTTTGGACTAGGAGTTTTTCGCCAGAACTTACACCATCTGCTGGAAGCGTTTGTCGCAGCAAAATTTTGGGGATGAAAAGTACGATCGCCAATCCGATCGCAATTCCAGCAAAGCCTAACAGCGGCCAGGGAAAGCGCGATCGCTTTTGAGGAGCAATTTTGCGTACAGGCGGCGGTGCGATCGCATCCAAGTCTTCTAAAACCTCAGTAACAGATTGGTAGCGTTCAATAAAATGGAAACGCACCATCTTACTAACAATATTTTTTAGACTGTCGCTAACTTGTAAAATCTGTTTATTGTGCGTCGAGTAATCCCAGACAATTTCACAAGTTTGGGGGTCTTGCGGGAGATTCGTAGGAAGCTTGCCGGTGAGGGCTTGAATCACAATGATTCCTAGGGCGTAAATATCGTTATAAGGTTGCGGGACAGACCTCGGATTGTATTGTTCCGCCGGCATATAACCAATTGTACCGATCGCCTGCGATGTTAATATTTCACCCGTAGAGTTAGCCGTAAAGGTGCTGATTTCTTTAACAGCCCCAAAATCTATCAAAACAATTTTACCATCCTTGGAGCGCCGAATTAAGTTAGCCGGTGTAAGATCGCGGTGAATAACATTTGCTTGGTGTACAAAATTTAAAATTTCTAGAATTTCTCGTAAAAAGGCGATCGTCTGTGATTCCGTCCACTGCTGACCTGCTGGCAAAAATTCCTGACTTAGGGGTGTTCCTTCAATATATTCTTGAACGAGATAAAAATATTTTTTTTCTTCAAAGCGATCGAACAATTTGGGAATGCGCGAGTGATTTCCGAGAGCCTGCAAAGCCCTAACTTCCCTTTGAAATCGCTCCCGGCATTTTTCCAATACCCGGATCTCGTCGCCTTCAGGAAAAGGAATTTCCTTAATCGCGCAGGGAGGCTTTTCGGATTTTTCTATATCTTGAGCCTTGTAGGTTCTAGCAAATCCTCCCTGTCCTAATTGAGCCATAATTCTGTAGCGTTCAGCCAGTATATCTCCGGGATTGAGACACATAAATTTTATAGTTCCTCTTGGGCTTCGACCGTTGATGTTGATTATAATACAAAATCTGGGTTCACTACTTCATGGATGGGATTTAGCGGTTGCAACTTATCTCAAATATAAAAAATAATCCTAGATAGTGGATAGTCCCCTAAATCGCCTTTGACAAGGGAGACTTAAAATCAAGTGTTGTCCCCCCTTTTTTGAAAGCTTGTCATTACCCACATCTCCTAAAAGCCCTCGCGTGACGCGCGATACCGCCAGGGGATTTATTCCCTGACTAATAGCTTAAATCGGTTAAAAATGACTAATTTCTTGGTTTTTTTAGTGATTTTATAAGTGAAGGCGAACTCACTTCCCCTAGGTTGGAACAAAAGGAGGACTATTAGGTAAATGAAAAGTTTAAAAAGTGGGAAATTACAAGCTTTTGAATAGGTAATAGAAAGCAATAATTCGTGGAATTTCTGCCATTTGTAGCAAACATTTAGATAATTGATATCGTGTCCAATAAATTGACCGTTGTCGAATTGGTTCGCAAATTGGAGCGTATGCAAGTCCGCACTAACCTTGCTGATTGCGGTCAATCGACAGGATATGATATCAAATGCGGTAGCATTGGAATGATGTTGACTGTTGACTGTTAACTGTTGATTTACTATTCCGATGTTAACGGATTTGATATTGTTTTTAATAACGAGAATCTTCCCGATTCCTAATAAAAAAATCCCAGGTTATTCCTGGGAATCATAAATATTAAGAAAAATTAGTGCTTTTTTAATATATTTAATTAGCTCAAAAGCTGTCATAATCCAGCATTCCCAGTTGGAGAGTTGAGAGCGGAAAGCGGGGCGGGCGTTCCCGTGCAGATGCCGCACCCGATCGCATTTTCCAGTCTCCAGAAAACAGTTGCATTCATTTTGCATCACCCGTTAAGCTTGGTTGCTGTTGCGAGTCTGGCTTGCCAGCTCCAACAGTTGTGCCCAGCGTTTTTGGACTTGTTTGGGAGTGCAGTTGAGTGCTGTGGCGATCGCCTTGTCGCTTTCTTGATTCTGCTTCATTTCCAACAATTCCAGCATTTGGGGAGACAGCCCTGCGCGAAATGCTTCCCATTTGTCGGAAGTCATTCCCAGCTTTTGATCCACATCAGCACCCAGCCATTCGTGTACGAGTTTCCAGTTTTGAGTGCGGGCAAATTTTTCGACGTGGTACTTAAACCGTTGTTGCAAGTAGTCGCGCTGGCGGGAAGACAAACCGAGAACGCGATCGATTTCCGAAGCCGAAAGGTCTTGCAATTTCAACATTAAGTAGTTCACGCATTCGGGCTGATTTTGAGCTTCCAGATAAGCGATCAATTCAGCGACTACTCGATCGCGCAGCACAGCATCAGCCGGATCGACAGTTTCCGAAACCATTTGTTCGCGCACTTGTTGCAGCGCCGGAGAGCGGCTGTACATTTCGGCATCTTCTCCCTTGCCAGACTCTACAGCCATTTCAATGTCGATCGCAGTTTCGGGAGGCTGGCCCTTGGCAAATCCTTGAGCGCGAAGCACGATCAGGCGCTGGCGGTTGCGGCCGGGCAAACCGATTTGGCGCTTGGCGTAGTGTTCGGTAAAAGCCATGTACTCAGCCAATTCAATTTGCGTGCGGGGAGTGTAGTTGAGATCGAGTTGGTGTTCGCGGCGGAAAGCTCGCAAAGCTTCGATGTAAAAGCCTTGCAAAAAGTCTTCAATCATGTTGTAACGAGCTTGGAAGTTCAAGTTCGAGCGGAAAGATGCAACATGGCGGTAAATCATCGATGCGAGGTGAGAGTGCAGTTCGACGCGGCCGCTTTTGGAACCGAGGCGGTAGAATTGCAGAGTTTTTTGCAAGCGGTGTTCGGCCAAGGTGATTTGCCAAGCTTCAACTTCGCCGGAAACTTGGATGCGATCGCTTTTTTGGCAAATCCGTTCAACTTCCTTAGCAATCCGCATCGCCACTGCTTGAGCGCTGCGGCTGGGACTTTTCATGGAGGCTTGCAATTCTTTCAGGGCGAATTCAGCCAAAGCCAGAACATCGATGCTGGGAGCAGTATTGATTTCGGCGGTTTGTGCGCCTGCTGCAGGAATGAAGTTGAGGCCAGAAGCGGTGTTGCAGTTGACGGCGTTGGTGGCAGTTTTGACAGTCATGGCGTTTATCTCGTGGTAGCGCACAGCGTGCGAGGACATTTGTCAGAGAGCGAGGCGGCAGTTGCTGGCGGTTTCGCTTGCTGTGCTGATTCAACTCTCTATACATTGAATATAGGGAAATAGAGATAATCGCAGTGATGCCACTGTTCCACTCTCTCATGCAACAGTTTTTGGCTGCTGAATCTGATTCTAAGCGCTGGCTGTGGGAGATTGGTTTTTTCGCCCTTAAAGCCTTGCTGTACAAGCACTCTGAGCTGTAATTCAGGTAGGGCGATCGCGACAAAGATGGACGGTGTTCTGGGGCCTCTGAGTGGACAATTTACCAACTGGCCTTTTGAGGGGGTTTTCGGCGTTGGAGATTGTGGAATCGAGAGTCGGCAGAGTGTAGCGAACTTCACTATCTTCAAAACCTACGTCACAGAAGCTAGGAAACCCGGTGAATTTAGAAATTTGGTTGAAAAAGGCGCAAGGGATTTTTGGGAACGAACCGCGAAGACGCAAAGGACACGAAGGAAGAGAAGTACAGAGAGGCCTGTCAAACTATTGACGCCGATTCTCTCTCTAATACCAAAGTCACAGGCCCGTCATTCTCTATTAAGACTTGCATCTGAGTTCCAAACACGCCTGTTTCGATTTTTAAGCCACTCTGACGCAACTTTTCGACAAATTTATCATAAAAAATTTCGGCTCGTTCAGGAGCTGCCGATCGGTCAAAGGAAGGTCGCCGACCTTTGCGACAGTCCCCGTACAGCGTAAACTGACTGACTACCAGCAACTCGCCGCCGATGTCTTGTACGGACTTGTCCCAGCGGCCGCCCTCGCTGGCTGAGTCGGGAAACAAACGCAGTTCCAGGCATTTGCGAGCCATCCAGTCGAGTTCTGCTTCCGTGTCGGTGTCTGCAATAGCTACAAGCAAGTTCAGTCCGCGGCCTATTTTACCGACAATTTTACCGTTAACTTCGACTTGAGATGATTTGACTCGCTGGATGATGACTCGCATTTGAGATTAGAAATATTTAAAGCAAAAACTCAAAATCAAAAAGTAAACTTCTGTTTTCAACAGTCTTGGACGGATCAATACTAAAGAAACCGGGTTTTTTACCGGCATTAAAAGCATTGATGCCGTTTTTTGGTTCAAAACCCGGTTTCTCGCCACCCGTGCGTAAGTGTTTTTTTCCTAAGTATCAGAGAGGCAGAGCCTCGCTTACATCGGTTCCCAGGCTCTTGGCCGGGGAACCAGTAATATTTTACTGTTAGTTTTTCCCAAAACCTTTGCCACGATTGGGTGCAGGCATACAGAGACAGTTTTCGATTTGCGATCGCAAAGTCTCGGTATCCAAACCCTGACCGATCAAAACAAGCTGGTTTTTGCGATCGTCGCCTTTCCACTCGTCGTCGTCCATCGAAAATCGCTTGCCGCTCAAATGGAAAATATGCCGTTTCGGACTTTCTTCAAACCACATAATCCCCTTCGCGCGAAACACGTTTGTTGGCAGTTGGTTGTCTAAGAAATATTGAAATTTTCTCAGAGAAAACGGCTTTTCGCTCTGGAAAGAAATTGAAGTAAATCCGTCATTTTCTAAATGGTCGGAGTGGTCGTGATGGCTGTGGTCGTGATGTTCGTGGTGGCCGTGGTCGTGGTGGTCGTGGTGGCCGTGGTGGTCGTGGTCGTGATGGCCGTGGTCGTGATGTTCGTGACTGCTAGCTGTTTCCTCAGATTGGAAATATTTGTCAGATTCAAACAACCCGACACTGAGGACTAGCGGTAGGGGAACTTGCGAGTTTACTGTTCGCAAAATTCGAGCACCTTCTTTGACATCGCGAATCTTAACTTCCAACAAATCTAAATCTGCTTCTTCAACCAAATCTGTTTTGTTGAGGATAATTATATCGCCGTAAGCTATTTGACTGTAAGCTGCTTCTGAGTTAAACAAATCTAAGCTATAGTTAGCTGCGTCTACTACTGTCACTATCGAATCTAGACGGGTCAGGTCGCGCAGTTCTGTGCTTAAAAAAGTTAGAGCAACTGGCAGGGGGTCGGCGAGTCCGGTTGTTTCTACTACTAGATAATCGAGGTTTTCTTGACGTTCTAAAACTTTGTAAACTGCATTTACCAAGTCTTCATTAATTGTGCAGCAGATGCAGCCGTTGTTCAGCTCAACCATGTTGTCGTCGGTGGTGACAATCAGTTCGTTGTCGATGCCGATTTCGCCAAATTCATTGACTAAAACTGCAGTTTTCAAACCTTGCTGGTTGGTTAGGATGTGGTTGAGTAGGGTTGTTTTGCCGCTACCTAGAAATCCTGTAATGATGGTAACGGGCAAGCCGTGTTTGGGAGCGTCCATCGCCTGCTCTGTATCGGACTGAGTTGTAGATTGCATAGCTTGAATGTCAAATAATGTCGATCGCACTTTTATTGTGTTTCTTATTGTATCTTATTTAGGACAAGCCCCGATCGACCCGGTTTCTGGGATAATTTTTGGGTGCGGCGGCACAGCACCTAACCCCGAGCTCGCAATCAACTCCAGAGTACAACGGCACTTGTTGGCTTGTCACCTGTTTTCCCGGTAAACCCAGCCGCGAAAAAATTGGGGCAGACTTTCGCCAGTGCGATCGCTCCATTCCCCCTGCTCTACAATACTTTTAATTATTAATCTGCGTAAAATATTTAAACTTCAACTAAAACAGGGCGGTGGCTAAAAATAGCCACCGCCCTCAAGATAATATCGAGTTATCTAAATCTGTGCTTACGCAGGAAGCAACACTGAATCGATAATGTGGATGACACCATTGTCAGCAGCAACATCGGGTGTAGTAACGGTAGAATCATTAATTTTGACGCCATTGGAAGCATCAATTTTAACTTCTGAGCCTTCAACTGTCTTCGCAGATTTCAGTTTGACCACATCAGCGGCCATAACTTTGCCAGAAACGACGTGATAAGTCAAGATTTTTTTGAGCTTAGGGATGTCCTTAAGCAGTGATTCTACAGTACCTGCGGGAAGCTTAGCAAAAGCTTCGTCTGTAGGAGCGAAAACTGTGAAGGGCCCAGCGCCTTTGAGAGTATCTACTAAACCAGCAGCTTTGACGGCAGCAACTAGAGTTGTAAAAGAGCCTGCCGCAACGGCGGTATCAACGATATCAGCCAAGTGAGTCACCTAGGTTTTGTATTCTGTAAATCAATATAACGCTAAAAAGTTAATTTAGCTACTTATTTTTTCTAGATTTCAATCAGATTTACTGATGATAAATATAGCACTTTTTTGATTTAACTATTTTCGCAAAATACCTATCTAAAGGTAGATAATATTTTTAGTAATTTACTGTATTTTTAATTAGCAATGTAATTATAAATACATAGGTAAGAGGCTCGCCCCAGTGCCGTGTTGAAAGTCAAAAGCACTTTTTTTGTGATGGTGCGAACTACCGTAGAGCGCGCAGGTTATATATTTAGCAAGCGGGGACACCACTGGAAAAGCAAAACTAAGATGCTGCCGATCGGCATTTTGACTTAACAAAACATTCAATATCCAGCACAGCCCTAACCCACCCTCAAAGCCAGCCACCGCAGACGGATAGCAACAGTACGGCAAATCCCGATCTAAACTGTTAAAAGCAATTAATTAGCTAGCTAAAAAAGCCGACATGAGATACAAACTACTAGGTAAGTAGAAAGGCGTAAATATTTGTAGTTGGGATGAGGCAGGAGTCAGGAGACAGAATGCAGGAGGGATTGGGGTTTTAGCCTCATTTATCTTTCTTAACACAGTTGTGTTTTTCCCCACCGACTTACTTAACAGCGGACTTCGCGTTTCAGAAATCTGCCTCGGCACCATGACTTTTGGCGAAGAGTGGGGTTCGGGCGGTTCCTACGAAGAAAGCCGCAAAATGTTCGACGCATTTGCAGCAGCAGGCGGCAATTTCATTGATACGGCGAATCTCTACACCAACGGTACAAGCGAAAAATATATCGGCGATTTTATCGCAGCCGATCGCGAAAAATGGGTAGTTGCCACTAAGTACAGCCTCAACATGAAAAATGGCGAAATCAACGGTTTCGGCAACCACCGCAAAAATATGGTGCAAGCAGTAGAAGCAAGTTTGAAGCGACTGCAAATTGAATATATAGATTTGCTGTGGCTGCACGCTTGGGATTTTACCACACCAGTCGAAGAAGTAATGCGCGCCTTTGACGATTTGGTGCGCGCCGGCAAAGTTCTTTATATCGGCATTTCCGATACACCCGCTTGGATTGTTTCTCAAGCAAATACGATCGCCCAAATGCGCGGTTGGACACCATTTATCGGCTTGCAAATCGAGTATTCTTTAAAAGAGCGAACACCAGAACGGGATTTGCTCCCGATGGCAAAAGCCTTAAACATTGGCGTGACAGCTTGGAGTCCCCTAGCAGGCGGCTTGCTAACAGGAAAATACAACACTTCAGAAACCGCCAGCGAAACTAAACGGCTTGATTCACCTGAATCGGGAAAAATTAGCGAACGAAACCTCAATATTGCTCGCGAAGTTAGCTCCATAGCAGCCGAAATTGGGAAACCAGCCTCTCAAGTAGCCCTGAATTGGCTGCGACAACAGTCAGTCAAAGTTATTCCAATTATTGGTTCCCGCAAACTCTCGCAACTGCAGGAAAATCTTGCTTGTTTAGAGTTTCAATTAACTCCCGAACAAATGCAGCAGTTAGACAAAGTAAGTGCAATTGAATTGGGTTTTCCCCACGATTTCTTAAAAAGTTCGATGGTGCAAGATTTTGGATTTGGAGGGGGAATCGCTAAAATAGACAGCCGCCGACTTTAAAGTTGCTGCTATCTTCTAGTCCCGGGTTAACGCGGATATGCGCGAACCCGCCCTCAGAGGAATAATTGAGATTGGTACTGTCTCGCGTGACTTTAACCTCGTACCCCAGCACCAATGTCATCACCATAAAATCCTAGGCTTCTCATCGCTCTTACCTGGTTTCCGCGATATTGTCGATCGGGTATAAGATGTCGATTAAACCCGGCTTCATAAACTGTTATTTATGAATCTATCGCAAGTTATAATTTTTCCTTAATCTTTATATATATAAGGATACAAACGTTACTTAGCAGCGATCGGATAAGTTTAAAAAAGGTGAAGTTTGTCAAATTAAATGGCCACAAAAAGTAGCTCGCAAATTTTCTCTATTATACAAAATAAAAAACTAAAAGTCGATCGGTCTTAATACCGATTTCAAAAAAATATGTAATAGCAGACAAGCTTCAAACCCTTAATTCATCAGCCATTCCCAAATCTTCAATTCTTCCATCTAAAATCTCAAATGGTGTCACCCCCTACCTGCCAGTTAAGTCTTTTTAAAAGGTCGATCGGCATTTTAACGGCTTTTGAACCAAGCATCCAAACAAAGCGCCTCCTGAGAAAGAAGTCATCCTTCAGATAGAAGTAATGGCAGAAAAACTGAGCTAGATTGATCAATAATAGCAAGTCTAACAATATTAACTTATCTCCAAGTTTCACTTCGTAAAAAAGTAGATAAGCGTATCTTTTTTGCGCTCTAGCAGTTGCTCGATCGACTGTGAATGCGAGGCGGGCTACTCAATAAAGATTCTCAGATTGACGCTGACAACTTTCAGTAATACAATGCTGAGAAGGATATTTTAGTTGCCCATTTTAATTAACAAATTCTTGAGGCTAATTATGTCCCCTAAAAACTCAGTAAAGAATAATTATAACTATAAAGGTCGAGGGTGGGAGATTCGATTTACCTCTATAGATCCCGCAAAATCGCCTTCTCAATTCGCTCCATCCAGCGCCTTGCGCGCCAACTTATCAAAAGCTGCTGTTTTAGATGTACCGGATCTAGTTTGTCTGTCTCATTTGCGGTGGAATTCCGTCTATCAACGTCCGCAACATCTTTTAAGTCGCTGCGCCAAAAATCGTCGCGTATTCTTTGTAGAAGAACCGATTTTGATCGCGACAGGAGATTGGCGGCTTGATGTCAGCATCCACGCCAGCGGAGTCTGGGTAATAGCACCGCACCTGAACGAAGAAATTAGCAAAGAAACAGCACAAACTGCTCAGCAAGCCATGCTAGATGATTTCTTTCAAGCAGCAGAAATTAACAACTACATCCTCTGGTATTACACACCAATGGCTGTCTCTTTCACAAACCACTTAAAGCCGCTAGCTGTAGTCTACGACTGCATCGACGAACTGTCAGCATTTCACGGCGTGCACCCCGATTTCAAAGCAAATGAAACTCAACTCTTAAAGCGCGCCAGCATCGTATTTACAGGCGGACACAGCCTCTACGAAGCGAAACAGCACCAGCACGCAAACATTCATCCTTTCCCCAGCAGCATTGAAAAAGAACACTTTACTAACGCCCGGAATCTTTCCGAAACATCGGCGGATCAAGCGGATCAAAAAGACATTCCTCACCCGCGTTTGGGTTTTTTTGGCGTTATAGACGAACGCATGGATATCGAACTGCTCGGCGGGATTGCTGAAGCGAGGCCAGACTGGCATTTAGTGATAATCTGGCCAGTGGTGAAAATCGACCAGGCAACTTTACCAACCAACCCAAATATACACTATCTCGGCGGCAAATCCTATCAAGAACTGCCAGCGTACATTGCAGGATGGGATATAGCAATACTGCCGTTTGCGATTAACGAATCGACTAAATTTATTAGTCCGACTAAAACTTCAGAATACCTGGCGGCCGGCAAACCTGTGATTTCTACTTCGATCCGATCCGTGGTGCAGCCCTACGGAGAAAAAGGTTTGGTTCGGATTGCGAGCAATGTTGCAGAATTTGTTGCTGCTGGGGAAGAAATCATGAGCGAAAGTTTGGCCGATCGCACTAAGTGGCTGAGCGAAGTAGATGCTTTTTTGGCAGACAGTTATTGGGACAATACCTGGGGCGAAATGCTAGGGTTGCTCGAAAGTGCGATCGCAGGCAAAAAGCAGACATCCGAAGGCTGGATAAAAGTTTTAAATTAGGAAAATTAAGGTTTAACAATACTCCGGACAGTTTTTAAGCAGCCAGAGTACCATAAGACAAGACTGAAGGAAGGTTAAGGTGATTTAAAATCA
>NZ_JAUBTN010000103.1:0-12494 GCF_036705055.1 Microcoleus sp. CZ3-B2
ATGAAACAGGAAGTAAGGTTCAAAGTCCAGCTTTGTATAAAGCTGGGTAGCTTTGGGTAAGTCTTATGTAACGGAAACGATATCATTCCGACAAAAGCCCGATCGCACCCCGCACCGCTTCCCCCATCATCGAGCCGCGAACGTTGGCGGGCGCCGTTTTTTCCCACAAAATCAACTGTTCCCGAAAACCAGGGTCTTGCTTGGCCCGCTGCACGATCGCCTGACTAATGACTTTCCTCTGAATCTGAATAGTCGGAATACCTTGCTGCTTCAAATAATCCAACAGCCGCTGTACACTTTCAGAGAATTTATCCGGCGTTTGAGACATCAAAATAAACGAAATTTGACGCACCATTCGCTGGTAGATTTCCTGTTTTCTGACCAACACTTCGTTGTGACTTGGCTCCTGCGGCTCCACACTGTTACTCGCAACAGCCAAATCTAGCAAACCCCAAATTTCTGCCCGCTTGGCTAAAACCTTTTCCAACATATCTGGATAAAGCGCCAAAATGCGATCGCCCAAAATCTTGCCATTCACCAAACGGTTAGCGCTCAGCCGCAGTAAATTTTGTTCTCCAGTAGACTCAAAAAATTGAACATTCAACTGAAGTTGCCAACTCTCCAACTCCACCCGACGCACCGTAAACACCAAAGCCTCCCAATTAGGAAAATCAGCAAAATAGACCTCCACAATAGAACTTTCCTCTTGATTCTGCCGCCCCAATTCCCCAGACTCAAAATCGCGAGCCGCCGGAAAGCGATTTGCCGCAACTTTCGCAGCATAATCAAACTGAGTAAAAACATACCCGCAGTCAACTTTTGACAGATCCACATCTTGAACCTGCCAATTTTGAATGCAGCAACCCGTAAGCTGCGCCCCCTCCAAACTCGTCCGAATCAAACGACACTCAATCAAACAAGCTTCTCTTAAATCCGCCTCACCTAACATCGCATCCATCAAATAAGCGCCACTCAAATCAGCTTTCCGCAAATCAGCACCGCGCAAATTAGCCTCGCTCAAATCCGCCCGCAGCAAATACACTCCTTGCAAGTTAGCTCGCAGCAAAAGCGCCTTCTTAAAACTCGCTTTCAACAAATAAGCACCCGCCAAATTAGCCCGACTCAAATCAGCATTATCGAGTACAGCCTCCGTCAAATCCGCCCCCGCCAGCACAGCTCGGTGCAAGTCAGCGCCCGCCAGATTTGCCGATCGCATTTGAGCACCATTTAAATCAGCTTCAATCAAATTTACACCGCTCAAAATTGCCGATCGCAAATTTGCTTCCACCAAATGCGCTTCCCGCAAATTAGCATCCGTTAAATTAGCACCAACAAGACTGGCGCAGTTGAGATTCGCCTCCATCAACTTCGCCCCCATCAACTGCGCGCCGTCGAGTTTAGCTTTCTCCAAATTAATTTGGTCAGATTTAACTTTTTGAAGATTAGCACCGCCCAAATCCGCTTCAGAAAGCACCGTCCAATTGAGTTCTGCAGCTTCCAAACAAGCAAAGCGCAAATCCGCTTTCGCAACATTTGCCCCGCTCAAATTTGCCCCGCTCAAATTTGCCCCGGACATCACTGCATTGCGGAGATCCGCGCGGCGCAAACAAGCTCCAATTAACTTAGCATTGCTCAAACAAGACCAGCTCAAATTAGCACCGGTCAAGTTAGCACCTGTGAGGTTTATTTCTCGCAGGTTGACACCGCTTAAACTAGCACCGCTGAGGTCAATGTGAGCAAAGTTGCGCTCTCCTTCTTGGTAGCGCAGCAAAAATTCTTGTACTTGCATTCGGAGGGGAAGGGGAAGGGGAATAGGAATGAAACAACTATCTCTAGTCTTGTAAAATAACTGTTATCCCGTTGGCAGCGAGGAATTTATTCCTCTAATTTATTGCGGAAGACATTCCTCATTACAAATTATTTTTAGGTTGCCATTTGGGAATTTATTTTTCTATTTTATTGCAGAATATATGGGAGCATCTCAGTTTTGCAAAAAGCATTTTTTTATGGTAGTGCGAGCGTCCACCCTCGCCTATTATACTCCCCGCTCCCTTATTATACTCGCGACTCGTCTATTATACTCGCTCTTCGGGGACGCTCGCACGCTCAAATGCCAAACTGAGATGATCCCGAATACATTCCTCACTACGAACCATTTTTAAGTTAGTAATTAAGAATTTATTACTCTGAGTATTTGCGGACTCAAGTCCTCTCAAAAAATCATTTTGATTTTGCTAGAACCACGGAATTTATGTGATTACTAATTTGTGCTAATAGGATATTTTTAGAGGAATCGCTGCAATTCTCCCTGCAAATACTTGGCCCATTTAGTTGCTAGAGGAACTTCTGTAAAAGGAACCTGCACGGCCGCAGCATCTTTCAACAAAAACTCTAGGGCGATCGCACTTCCCGAATTCGGTGGCGACTCTAAATCTACCACAGCGCCGTTAACTAACAACCTGAGCGACTGCACATCTTTTAAAGAAAAAGTTTGCAAATTCACAGGCCCGCTGCGAGTAGGTTTCCCCCAAGTCAAACAGTCTTCTTGCTGACCCAGTACAGCATAAATATCGTACTTGGCCTTGGCGAATTGTTCCGCCCAGACGCGATAGGCTTCTAACTTTTGATACTCGTTCCATCCAGCCCAAGCCAGAGCAATAAAAATTGCTAGCAGCGGCAACCACATTAAACCTCTTTCCATGCAATATCCTTGTGAAAAATACTCCCGGTTTTCTTTGCCATCTGCTTTAATGATACAATTTATTGAACTACTCAAACTTGCTTGGCAATTTAAACTAGAAATTACACCCATTTGCGATCGCGCGGGTAGCCACCGCCACCATATACCAAAAGCCCGCCCGCGAGTTTGACCGCAGCCACAACCAAGAAAACTGGCGATCGCGATGAAAATTCGGTTATTGTGGTGAACAAGCCTTCCCTCAACGGACGATCGGCAATGAAAAAAATTTTCTTTCTGTGCTTATTTTTAATCGGGCTTGGCTGGGCAATTTCTAATTTCCCAGGACTTGCTACTCAAGGCACCTACGACTCGATTGTGCTGGATTTCCGCGAAGATATCGGTAATCCTGATATTGCAAAACGAGTAGAAGAACTCGCCCAGCAGTACAAAGTCACACCGCAACTCAACAGTGAGTTTTCTAAAGAGGATAATGTGTATGTTGTCAAGGGCGATCGCACTTTGCTAAACGCCCTGAGAAAATCAAAGTTGGCTAAAGATACCGAATACATTGAACCGAACTACATTTACAGCGCTTACGAGATTCCCAACGACCCCATGTATGCCAAGCAGTGGAATCTCCGCAGCATCAACGTAGAATCGGCTTGGAACGAAACAAAAGGCAGCGGCACAACAGTAGCGGTAATTGATACCGGCATTACTCCCGTCGCCGACTTAAAAGAAACCAAATTTGTACCGGGCTACGACTTTGTAAACGATCGCGCCGAAGCCTACGATGACAACGGCCACGGCACTCACGTCGCAGGTACTGTCGCCCAATCAACTAACAACAACTACGGCGTTGCAGGCATCGCTTACGAAGCAGCTTTAATGCCGCTGAAAGTATTAAGCGGCAGCGGCGGCGGTACAGTTTCCGACATTGCTGAAGCAATTAAATTTGCAGCAGACAACGGCGCAGATGTCATCAACATGAGTTTAGGCGGCGGCGGCGAAAGTCAATTAATGGAAGAAGCCATCGACTACGCCCACTCTAAAGGCGTTGTCATCATCGCCGCCGCCGGCAACTCCGGCGACAGTTCGGCATCCTATCCCGCCCGCTATCCCCACGTCATCGGCGTTTCCGCCCTCGGCCCCAACGAAGAAAAAGCCGATTATTCCAATTTCGGCGCGGGTGTTGACATTTCAGCCCCCGGCGGTTCTGAACTAGGCAAAATTCTCCAAAGTACGATCGACCCAGAAACCGGTGCCGAAATCTTTGAAGGCTACCAAGGTACCAGCATGGCTGCGCCCCACGTTGCCGGCGTTGCAGCCCTGATCAAAGCCTCCGGTGTCACAGAACCAGACCAAATTCGCAGCATACTCTTGCAGTCCTCGCGAAATGTCACAGAAGACCCCTTAAACCATTTTGGTTCGGGACACCTAGACGCAGGCGCAGCAGTTCAGCTAGCCCAGCGCGGACAAATCAACTTCCGCGACTTCTTCCGCTGGCTGCGCGACAACGGCTATCTCAGCCCCCGCTTCTGGATAGACGGCGGTGCAGTCGCCCTGTTGCCGAAAATTGCAATGGTGCTCGGTTCTTACCTGCTGGCTTTCATTATGCGGAATTATTTTCCGTTCCAGTGGACTTGGGGCTTTTCCGGCGGCTTGATGGCTGGAAGTTCTGGGTTCTTTTTCCTCCGCAACTTGTTTGTATTTGACTTGCCGCAGTGGCCGATGAGAATCATGGGCAGTTCTATTCCCGAACTCGGCGGTGCAATTAATGGCAGCAGTATGCTGAATCCTTTGTTTGCTAGTGTTTTGATTCCGGGGATTTTGATTGTTTTGCTGTTGGGACATCAACAGTGGAAGTGGATTGCGATCGCCACTTCGATCGGCTTTGCTAGCTGTTTAGCAGTGAATGCTGTAATCTCTCCTGCAGTTTGGGGATTGGGAACTGGTTTAGTAGCACAAACATTCTTGATTGTCAATGCTTTGTTGTGTTTTGGATTGGCACATTTAGCACTTAAAACAGAGGCGCAGTCAGCATGAGTATTACAGTCAAAGGCAAAATTGAACGCCAAGGATTAGGCCCTGGTACCTGGGCTTTGGTTGGCGAAAATGGAGAAACTTATGAACTTAAGGATGCTCCTTCTGACTTGAAAAAAGATGGTTTGAAAGTTAGTGTCAAAGGTATAGTCCGCAAGGATATCATGACTTTTGCGATGATCGGCCCGGTGCTTGAGGTGCAGTCTTTTGAAGTCTTGTAGCTCGATCGACTAATCCAGCTTTCAAACAAAAAAAACCCCGGCCTTCATTGGCTGGGGTTTATTAATCAGGGTGCATCTACTAATCTAGTCTCCGGTAACACCGCACCTCTTTCAGGACAATTTCATAAAATTGATGATTTCAGAAACCCGGTTTCTTTCAACATTTCTTGTCACAAAGCCCAAAACTCCTAGAAACCGGGTTTCTCGGCCCATACGTCAGCCCTAAAACTGTCGCTAGCTGTCGTTATAGCTAATTTTTGCCAAAAAAACCCCGGCCAAAATTGGTCGGGAGTTAATTAATCAGGGTGCATCTACCAACTAAGCTTTCTGAGAATTTTACCACAATCCGGAAATTAACCTCAAATTTGTTTAGCATCAGCCTTAACACAAAAAAAACCCGGCCAAAATTGGTCGGGAGTTAATTAATCAGGGTGCATCTACTAATCTAGTCTCCGGTAGCACCGTACCTCTTTCGGGACAATTTCGGAAAATTGATGATTTCAGAAACCCGGTTTCTTTCAACATTTCTCGTCACAGAGTCCAAAACTCCTAGAAACCGGGTTTCTCGGCCCCGATGACTCAGCCATCAAACTGTCGCTACCTGTCGTTATCCCTAATTTTTGCCAAAAAAAACCCGGCCAAAATTGGTCGGGGGTTAATTAATCAGGGTGCATCTACTAATCTAATCTCCGGTAACACCGCACCTCTTTCAGGATAATTTGGCAGAATTTGCGAAAATTCGCGGCTCAGCTTGGATACGCAAAAAAAAACCAAACCAAAATTGGTCGGGAGTTAATTAATCAGGGTGCATCTACTAATCTAGTTATCGTTTTTACAGCGATGGTTTATAAAACAGTTTAAAATATACTCAATGAGTTTATTTTGATGAATTGATACCTGATGTTTTTTTTAAATTTATGCGAGTTATCAGCAAAAGAACCCTGAGAGACTTTTGGGAAAAACACCCCAATGCCGAACCCAATTTATTACAATGGTATCAGCGAACGTCCGAGGCAGCATGGAAAAACCTCGCAGAAGTCCGCCAAGTTTTTCTCGCGTGCCGATATCGTAGGAAATTTTACAATTTTTAATATCAGTGGCAACAACTACCGACTCATTACCTTTATCGATTATGAATATCAGCTAATTTTCATCCGTCGCCTACTAACTCATGCCGAATATAACAAGGAGAATTGGAAAAATGACAGTTGGTTTAAAAACTCCTAGCAACTACTATATGGAACTCATCACCACCTTTCCACCGCGCCCGATCGCTAATGATGATGAATTAATCGCCACGCAAACTCGCATCAATGAAATTCTCGATCGATCGAGTATCACCTCCGACGATCGGGATTATTTAAAAGTGTTGGGTACACTGGTCTATGACTATGAAGAAGAACACGAAATTTGGCCTACCTTGAAAGGAATTGCCCTGGTGAAAACATTAATAAATGAAGATAACGTTTCGCCAGAAAAATTGTTAGAAATCTTTGAGAGTGAAGAGATTTTTAACGAAGTTATGATGAGCAAGAGAGAACTAACTGTCAGTCAATTAAAAAAACTCGGAGAGTTATTTCACATCTCGCCATCTGCTTTTGTGGACTAAAACTTTTCTCTAGCCTCACAGCACCTTTTTCAGGGAAAATCTGACTTTTAACCGCGATACACGCAGATTGACCCTGACAGGCGTTGATTTAGTGCTGATTTGTGGTAAAAAGTGCGATCGCAAAAAAAACCCGGCCTTCATTGGTCGGGAGTTAATTAATCAGGGTGCATCTACTAATCTAATCTCCGCTAACACAGCACCTCTTTCAGGACAATTTGGCAGAATTTGCGAAAATTGGCGGCTCAGCTTGGATACCGCAAAAAAAAACCCCAAACCAAAATTGGTCGGGAGTTAATTAATCAGGGTGCATCTACTAATCTAATCTCCGCTAACACAGCACCTCTTTCAGGACAATTTGGCAGAATTTGCGAAAATTGGCGGCTCAGCTTGGATACCGCAAAAAAAAACCCCAAACCAAAATTGGTCGGGAGTTAATTAATCAGGGTGCATCTACTAATCTAATCTCCCACCCGACAGCACCTTTTTCAGGACAATTGCGGAAAATTGATGATTTCAGAAACCCGGTTTCTTTCAACATTTCTTGTCACAGAGTCCAAAACTCCTAGAAACCGGGTTTCTCGGCCCCGATGACTCAGCCATCAAACTGTCGCTACCTGTCGTTATCCCTAACTTTTGCCAAAAAAAACCCGGCCTTCATTGGTCGGGAGTTAATTAATCAGGGTGCATCTACCAATCCACTTTCCTGGGAATTTCATCGCAATCCGGACAGTCGCCACTAAAAACTCAAATTTCTTTGCGGTGAACCAGAGTTGCACTAGCTTGGTCTGTCGGAACTAGCAAGACTTCGCTAATATTGACGTGGGGCGATCGCGTGGCGCAAAAATATACTACATCGGCTACATCATCCGCCGTCAAAGGTGTCAGTCCTTGATAGACATTCTTCGCTTTTTCTGCATCGCCGTGAAACCGGACATTGCTAAATTCTGTTTCCACCAAACCGGGTTCTATTTCCGTCACTCGCACCGCTGTTCCCAAAAGGTCTTGTTTCAACCCATCAGAAATCGCTCTCACCGCTGCTTTGGAAGCACAATAAACACTACCTTTCGGGTAAGCTTGGCGGCCTGCTATTGAGCCGATATTGACTACGTGGCCGCCGCCTCGGCTGACCATTCCCGGTACGATGTAGCGAGTCATGTAAAGCAAGCCTTTCACATTGGTATCAATCATTTCTTCCCAATCTTGAAAGTTGCCTTCGTGCAGTTTGTCTAAACCGCGGCTCAATCCGGCATTGTTAATCAGAATATCGATGTTTTTCCACGCATCGGGAAGCGCAGCGATCGCCGATTCGACTTGCGGGCGATCGCGCACGTCCAATTCTAGCAAGTAAATCTCGTTCATCGACGGGACGGATTTTGTTTCTACAAGTTCCTTTGCCAGTCGATCGAGCTTTTCAACGCGGCGGGCTGCTAAAATTAGTTTAGCTCCACCTTTGGCAAATATCTGGGCACAAGCCGCTCCGATACCGCTACTCGCACCCGTAATGAAAACAATTTGATTTTGGATAGAAATCATTTTTTGGTTATTGGTTATTGGTTATTGGTTATTTGTTATTGGTTATTCGTTGTTGGTTATTCGTTGTTGGTTATTGGTTATTCGTTGTTGGTTATTCGTTGTTGGTTATTGGTTATTGGTTATTGGTTATTCGTTGTTGGTTATTCGTTGTTGGTTATTCGTTGTTGGTTATTGGTTATTTGTTATTAAGCTGTTGCGACAGTTAAATTGAATGTCAAAAAACATCTAAATCTTGTGGGGTGTACCGCCCGCCCTGAACATACAATTTAAATGCGTGACAGCTTAGTTACTCACTTGGGGCTACTAATAACTAATAACATTAATATTCACAGCCAACTGTCAACTGCTAACTGTCAACAGCCAACAGTCAACAGTCAACAATCAACACTCAACAATTCCCATAACACCTATTTTTATTACTTGACAACCCGCAACCGCACGCTAACCGTTGCAATTCCGCCTTGTCTCATCAAAACTGCTGATATCCAGCGATTCTCTGGCGTGGCCGGGGCTTTCCCTACTTTAAAAATACCCCCAGAATTCAGCAACTCCAAGTCGATTTCTGACGGATTAAACAATGTTTTTTCGGTAATCGGTTCATCCAAAACAGTTCCTATTAAAATATCGTCGCCGATTGGTTCTCGAACAATGGCATCAAAATGGTACTCTTCCCCCACTTTCACTTGTTCGGGCCAACTCACTTGAATTGTGGGAGGATTTTTACCAGAAGTCAGCTCAGTTTGTTCTGCTAAAATCTCTTGCTTAACTATTTTTTCACCTTCAAAACGCTGCTGAGAACGGATGGTAGCTTTGAGATTTAAGTCGAGGCCATCTTTTTTCTGAGTGCCGGTAATTGTAGTTACGGTTTCGGCGATAATGGCGCTACCTTCGGTTTTCCAAGATTTGAGATCGGTGCGGTAATTTAAACTCGGATATCGATCCCAGAGTTGGGTGAGGGCTTTTTCCATGATGCGGCTGTTTAAGCCGTCAGAATGGGTGAAATTTTCGCTGTAAAATGCCATGACTGCTTTGACATCGCGTCGGTTGGCTGCTGCGTCAATTTCTGTTAGCAGTTTGGTGAGGGGGGCGGGCGCATTGGCTGGGGTTTGGACGATCGCCCTGGGAGTAGCCCCCATCGGCGCGATCGCCCCTACAGCAGTTGGATGCAGCACGCCAGCACTTACCGCTGTTAAACATAACAACATTTGAGCGATCGACAGCCCGCAGTTAAAGCCAAAAACGATCGGGCGTTGGCGCAGCCCGCCCCTACGGGGGCTGCGCCAACGAAGAGGATCGGCTTTTTCGTCCCGACGGCTGCAAAAATACTGAGATACACTTGGCACTAAATTCAACAAATTACGCATTAGATGATACTTTGGTTATTTGTCAGGGGTCGTGGCGCAGGCAACTGTTCGCCTGCAACGAAAACTGACAACGGAAGGAGGGACACGGCACAATCTAATTTTAGATGGCTGATTGAAAATTGGCTGAAACTGCCGGAACAATAAGCATAATAATCTAAAACCTCTAATCTAAAATCGCTCGACCTGTGGAACTTGTAAAAGAGACAAATACCTTGACAAAAGCCCCCCTGCGGTTGTTGGTTGCAGCTAGCGGTACCGGAGGACATTTATTTCCGGCGATCGCCACCGCCGCCGAGTTGACCGACTGTCACATCGAATGGCTGGGAGTCCCAGACCGCATGGAAACGCAGTTAGTTTCATCGCTTTATCCCCTCCACACGATCGCCGTCGAAGGCTTTCAGCAGCGATTTGGACTCGGTACAGCGCGCATTTTGGGCGGACTTGTCGGCTCGATCCTTAAGGTGCGAAAGTTGCTCAAAGAAGGAAATTTTCAGGGAGTGTTTACTACCGGCGGTTACATCGCAGCACCGGCAATTTTGGCGGCTCGCTCTTTGGGTTTGCCGGTGATTCTCCACGAATCTAATGCAATTCCCGGAAAGGTGACGCGGTGGTTTAGTCCTTTTTGCACTGCTGTGGCGATCGGATTTGCAGCAGCAGCCAAACATTTACCCCGCGCGAAAACCGTGGTTGCTGGTACGCCGGTGCGATCGCAATTCCTCACGCCGCAACCTCTAAAGTTACCAATTCCTGACAGCGTACCTGTAATTTTAGTCATGGGCGGCTCTCAAGGTGCTGTCGCAGTCAATCAATTAGTGCGCGAGTGTGCACCGGCTTGGTTTGATGCAGGTGCTTGGGTAGTTCACCTCACCGGAAATAATGACCCGGATGCTGAGAGTTTGAAGCACGAGCAATATTTGTCAATGCCATTTTACGACAATATGGCGAGTTTGTTGCAGCGAGCAAATATAGCAATTAGTCGATCGGGCGCTAGTGCTCTGACAGAATTAGCTGTTACCGGAGTACCTTCTATTTTAATTCCTTTTCCTTACGCCGCTGACGACCACCAAAGATTTAACGCCGAAGTATTTGCCGCATCAGGAGCCGCCGCAGTATTCCGTCAAAGCGAACTCACAGCAGAAGTATTGCAAAGCAAAGTGTTGTATTTATTAAAAGATTCCGAATATTTGGCCAAAATGTCTCAAGCTGCTGCTCACTTAGCGGTGACAGACAGTACGGAACGTTTGGCAAATTTGGTCAGAGAATTGTTGAGTCGGTAGTAAAAATTTGACATCGCTACTAATTTAACAAGATATTTTTTAATCAGGGTAAAGCGTAAAGTCTCTATCCAGCCAAATAATATAAAGCACAGCCCCATCTCGATAACCAACCATCGGAGCCATCCCGCCAAACCGAAAAGCAATAAAATTTACATCATCCTGAAGATGGCTAGGAATAGCCACTCTCATGGAACTTTTAGCAATCTTCTCATAGCCAGAGCCGTGACGGCCAGAAGCATTAATCTGGCTTCAGGTAAGCTGACTTAACTTGTAGAGAGTATCTGCAAAAGCTGCCTTTTCATCTTTTGTACACTGAGAAAGAAAGTAATCTTTATTCATGTATCGCAAAGAAAATAAAGGCGACTGCTGCTGGGGCCCTAAATCAACAGTTTCCCTAGCTGAAATCTTGGTTCTTGTTTCTTGGCCCTGATTTGCCTTAAACTGCTTCTTGACAATTGAGTTGAGTCTTGAAGTATTCCTGAAGCGATTGATTAGTAATTGTACCGCTATTTTGAGCGGCAAGTTTCCAGGGATATTCTTCTTGCGTCATGTTGCGTAACTTCCATGCAGCAAACTGCCCAAACACGGAGTAAACTTCATCAAGCAGGCTCTTAGTTTTTTCGTCGTAAATCGAAAAGTCTATATCTTCAGGACATGGAATTGCACCAGCACCATATTTTTTATAGTGACGGTATAAATCAGGAACAACCGGGCTGTGAGTCCATGCTTCTATCGCTTCAGGAAATAGGGGTTCATCGTACAAAGCTAAACGAAAGCCTTGAGCATAGTAAAGCAATTTCTGAAGTTTGAGATTAGATATCAGATCGCCAGCATCTTCACTTACCTGAGCCAAAAAGTATTTGGCTGTATCATCACAACTCAGCATAACTTACTTAGTTATCATTAAACGGCTTATTTCCATGATACTAGATGCGATCGCCCTAGGCGACATTCAGCTTCACAAAATCAACCACCGACGCTAAGCCATCCTGAGTCTTCAAGTTAGTAAAAACAAAAGGTTTCTCCCCGCGCATCTTTTTAGCATCCCGTTCCATCACCCCCAAATCTGCACCCACAAAAGGCGCGAGGTCTATCTTATTAATCACTAATAAATCCGATTTAGTAATTCCCGGCCCGCCCTTGCGCGGAATTTTATCGCCCGCAGCCACATCAATTACATAAATTGTCAAATCTACCAACTCCGGGCTAAAAGTCGCCGCCAAATTGTCGCCGCCGCTTTCGACAAAGACTAAATCTAAATCAGTGAATTTGTGTTCTAACTCTTCTATAGCTACCAAATTGATCGAAGCATCTTCGCGAATCGCCGTGTGGGGACAGCCGCCGGTTTCTACGCCCAAAATGCGATCGCTCTCCAAAGCTTGACTCCGAACCAAAAACTGTGCATCTTCCTGAGTATAGATATCATTAGTCACCACAGCAATCTGGTACTGCTGTCGCAGCGCCTTACACAAAGCATCAAGCAAAGCAGTTTTCCCCGAACCAACCGGGCCAGCAATTCCTACACGAAAAGCACTCATAATTATTTTGGTAATTGGGCATTGGGCATGGGCCAAACAGGGCATTGGGCATCGGCCAAACAGGGCATTGGGCATCGGCCAAACAGGGCATTGGCCAAACAGGGCATCGGCCAAACAGGGCATCGGGGATGGGAAGTCGAAAGTTCAAACATTCTTCCCTCTTCCTTCTTCCGACGGACTTACATCCGTTACATCCGTTACATCCGTTACATCCGTTACATCCCGTACA
>NZ_JAUBTN010000104.1:0-12360 GCF_036705055.1 Microcoleus sp. CZ3-B2
ACCCCATCTTTTTTTACCATAAATCGGTCAAACCTTTGTTAGCTATGGGTTTTAACGGGGTTGTCACCCCGTCAGGGCTTGACGGCTTATCAATCTATTCAACAAGCTCTCTCTATTGATGGCTCCCTTTTTTCCCCTAGTTGAGCAATTACGTTTTATGTAAGTAATTCCTGGATTTGCTACTCGCGGGTGACAGGAAAATGTGAGTAAAACTCAGCCACATTGTTCAGTGGAAGGTTTTTGGGCGTTGCTTAATCAGGGTATGAAAAAAATCAGTTGAAAATCCCGAAGCGTTGTGAATACTGGTTTCTCTGATTTGCATATTTAGCCTTTCATACCGTAAATCAGCAACGCCGATTTGCGAAGTTTTCTAACATCTTGGCGTTCTCATGCCGGTCAGACTTACTTATTCCCCGGCCGCCACCCTTGCCACCATTGGAAGCATTTGCACCCCGATTCAGCGGATCGGATTTTGAGAGAAGCGTTTGAACGAGTAGGCATCGAGGGAGCATCCACCCACAGCTTGGTTGAGAACGGCCCTCACCCAGAGGAGCAACGCGGGTATCCCGCTGCGGATTATTCAAGAAATCAGCCGCCACCGCAACCTCGAACAGTTGCAGCACTACGAAAGAGGTGCCTGCCAGAACAAGTCACAGGAGCGATCTCTTCACTTTCCATGCTTTCTAACACTGGAAAACGCTCGTTACCCCGTGGGCAGCGGTCTGCTAGTTTATGACGATCGCCCCCAACCGCCGCGATCGCTCCATTTTCGCCTACCAGTGCAGTAATGCAGCAAGTTTGACCGACTCCGCTGTCGGGTCAGATATACACCACAGGTCGCACCTCAACGGTAACATGAAGTATAGGTGGGCCGTGAGCTCAGCTTGCTTTCTCTATCGCTCGATAAAGAGTTTGTGATTGAGAAAATTGGCGTTAATTCAGATCGAACCGATCGGTATTTGTGATATGACTGAAATATAAAAAGTTTGCAAGCTAACTCATCATGAGGTTATGAAGCAATGAATGTTAACAGCGCCGCTCAACTTCTGCAAACAGGCTTTCGCACGGCACTAGGAGCAAGCAGCGCGATCGCGGAACTGCTCCATAACCCGCAAAAATTAGCAGACATCCTCGCAAAACCGCCTGGCTCGCCAGATCGACTCCTTCAAGACCTTGCTGCCAGAGGCGAAAGCATAGAACAAGAAGCACATAAATTTGGCGAGACATTTTTATCGGGCGTCAGTAACCATTCAAAACCTCCACAATACATTGAACGAGCTAACGAGCAATGTTTTCTGCAACCCTACGACATCAAAGGTACAAATCTCTATGGATTTGTGTTAGAAAGTTCTTTACCTCAACTCCAGAATTTGTGCGACAAATATCTCAATAATTTAACCAGCCCACAAGTCGAGTACCGCCCTGCCACACACTATATCCTACTAACCTTTGGAAGTATAGATTCCCTGGCTTCTAGAGAAAAGCCCGATCGCGACAGGGGTTACATCGACGAGCAGGAAGTTGTGATTTGGGTCTTGACTGCGGTCGGTCAACAACGTGGCTCCGTCTTTCAAATAGACCGCTTTGCTTGGTTCGTACCCTACATATTCGTCAGCAATTCACCAGCTTTAGCTTCAGGTCGGGAGGTTTACGGCATCCCGAAAGAGATTGCAAGCTTCAACATTCCCTCAATCGATCGGCTGCAAGACCCCTTCAGTTTGCACACTTATACCTGGAAAACTTTAACTGCTCAAACAGAAGCAAAATGGGAACAGCTAATCAGAGTATCGCAGAAAAATGGAGGTAGCGAAAGCCAGTCACCTAAAATATGGACTAGCTATTCAGAAGCAGTTGCAGAAATCGCCCAATTATTTTTCGGCGACAGCATCATGAAAATTCCGGGCTTAAGCCTGCCACTTAACCTGCTTGAATACCTGCTGCAATATCGGCTAAATGCAGAAATTCCTGTAGTCATGCTCAAGCAGTTTCGCGATGAAAAAGACGGCAAACAAGCTTGCTATCAAGCGATCGTAGAAATTCCCATGAAAGTATCCAAATATCACGCAGGGCGACTCTTAAGTTTTGGTTCTACTGGTGGTTCTCAATTTGAAGTCACAATATACAATTTTGCCAGCCACCCCATTGTCACAGAATTGGGCTTACCAAGAGGCCAGGCAGAGCCAGAACAACCAGTAAATATACAGCCGAATCTGGCTTTCTGGCTCAACTTTGATTTCACAGTTGAAAATGGTACTACGGTTTGGAAAGCGCATTCGTAGGTTGGTTTTTTTGTTTCTGAGCTAATTTATATAGGGCGGAAATTTTGAATCCTTTTGGTAATCATAAATACTTTCCATCTCTCTTGTTGTAAGATACATTATTGACCAGGAATTACAACGCACAGAGGCATCTGGAAGCAAAGGCGCTTCAAGACTTAATATCTCAATACAAGCAGGGACATAAAGCATGATAACATTTTATCTATTGCACGAACAGAAGAAGTACCTTGAAGAGTTCATGAATAAAGTTTCTCGCTCTTTTGCATTGGTAACTCCTTGTTTTGAAGAACCGTTAGATACTTTTATGGCTACGGCCTATCTGATTTTTCGCGTTGCTGACAACATTGAGGATTGCCAGCAGTCCTTTAGCTGGCAGCAGGCTCGTTTTGATGAATTTCAGCAACTGCTAAAGGAACCAGCTTTGGCCTCCAATATTTTATCTAGCTGGTCGTCAGAAAATTGGCCGGGACTCAATGCCGACCAAAAGCAATTAATGAATCTGGAAAATGGACTAATGTTATGGCAAATTTATGCACTAATACCAAACGATGCTAAAGCAATTATTCATTGCTGGGCTTCTGCAATGGTTGAGGGAATGAAACAAGTGCTAGATCACCAACAGGCTCCTATTATGCTAACGCGCAATGGGATCAGTCTCCCAGCCCAAGAAGACGATTACAATCGTTATTGCTATTTTGTAGCTGGTATAGTTGGTCATATGGGAACAGAGTTAGCTATCAACCATTACCAATTCAACTTAGATGTTGCAGCTTGTCTTCTAGCAGGTTGTGAAACCTGCGGCGAAGCATTGCAAAAAACAAACATTATCAAGGATTTTCCTGAAGATTTGGCTAATGGTATATGCTATTTACCTGCTGTATGGATACAAGAAGTCGATAATTCACCACTCTTGCTAAAGGGGGCTCCCAAGAGTTGGACGCAAAAAGTTATTACAAATGTGATGGTTGAGCTAAATAAGTCTGTCGGTTATGTAATGACTATTCCCTATGAAGCGGTGGGCTATCGCTTGGCTAGCTTAATGTGCCTACTTCCTGCTTATCAGACGCTATTGTTTGCAGCGCAGCAACATGATAAATTATTTACAGCAGATCATTCCGTGAAAATCTCTCGTAGTTGCTTCTCGCAGTGTATAGAAGATGCTAAATCAATGGTGCGTGATAATGATGCCCTACTAAAATACAGTCAGGCATTGCAAAAATCTGTAGAATATGCGTTCAAATGAAAGACAGGATTTGGATGCAGCTAAATTAGAAGATTGATGTACTACTTTTGCATGGGGAAAAAGAAATCATGGCTGAAACTATGAAAAAAAATAAAATTGCCATTTTAGGCGGAGGTATGGCTTCTCTTACAGCAGCTTTTGAACTGACAAGTCAACCTGATTGGAAGGAAAAATATGAGATTATACTCTATCAAATGGGGTGGCGTCTGGGTGGCAAAGGTGCGAGTGGACGCAATATGAATGCCCAAGCTCGAATTGAGGAACATGGCCTACATATCTTGATGGGAGTTTACGAAAATACCTTTCGAGTTATGCGTCAGTGCTATCAAGAATTAGGACGGAGTGAAGACATCCCGCTTGCTACCTGGCAGAACGCTTTCAAGCCACACAATTTCATTGCATTTCCTGAATATATCAACAAACAGTGGGTACTTTGGCCCTACGACTTCCCAACAAATAATTTACTGCCTGGAGAAAGTGATAAATTGCCCTCTGTTTGGGAGTCTGTTTGCTTGCTCGTCGAGTTTATGGTCGATCAATTTAAGAGTTCATCCTACTTATTTAGCACTCTATCTGAAGGCGAAGAATTATTGGATTTTACAGGGATTCCCGAGTCGATAAAATCTCTACTGAAAGAGATGAATATTCACTTAGAAATTCCTAATGTTCCTTATGAAATTGGTTTATTATATATTGCTCAAAAATTAGTTCAGGAATTGCCACAAGATCCTAAAACGCACCGAGCTATACAACACCATGCTCTGCTTTGGTGTCTGGGTCAATTCAGAACTTGGCTTTTCCGAATTGTTGAGGAAATAATAGAAGCTCACCACAAGTTTCGTCGCCTGTGGATACTTGTGGATTTAGCATACACCATCATCCAGGGTGTAATTGTGGACGGTATTATTTTTGATGGCTTTAATGCTATTGATGACTATGATGTCCGGGAGTGGTTGAGTAAACATGGGGCTTCTGAACTTAGCGTCAATTCGGCACCAGTGCAGGGTCTTTACGACCTTGTCTTTAGTTACGAGAACGGTAATGTCAATCAACCAAATTTAGCGGCTGGAGCTGCGCTTCGTTGCTTTCTACGCATGACTCTTACTTATAAGGGTGCGTTTTTTTGGAAAATGCAATCTGGTATGGGAGATACCATCTTCGCACCACTTTACGAGGTACTCAAGCAACGGGGTGTTAAGTTTAAGTTTTTCCATCGTGTCGAAAATCTGAAGCTTTCTGAGGACAAAAAGACTATTAAAACGATCCAAATTAGTCGCCAAGTTACGCTTAAAAACAATGTTTACGAACCGCTTGTTGATGTTAACAAACTGCCCTGTTGGCCGAGTTCTCCTCTCTACGATCAGCTTGTTGAAGGGGAAGAACTTAAATTCAGGAAAATTAATCTAGAATCGGCCTGGATGTCGTGGGACGATGTGGAGGATATCGAGCTCAATGTAGGAGAAGATTTTGATTCTGTGGTTCTGGGAATTTCTCTAGGAGCACTAAAATATATCTGCCAAGAGCTAATCGAAGCTCGCAAAGAATGGCAGCAGATGGTAGAGAAGGTCAAGACTGTTCAAACCCAGGCACTGCAGCTCTGGCTAAAACCTAGCTTACCAGAATTGGGCTGGATGATGCCTAATCCTGTTATAGATGCTTATGCACATCCCTTTAACACTTGGGCTGATATGAGCCATCTCAATGTCTCTGAGGGTTGGTCTTCAGAACATTATCCAGGTAGTATTGCTTATTTTTGTGGCCCTTTGGAAGAGATCGAGGAAATTCCAGCCTTTGTAGATCATTCGTTTCCTGACAATGAAACGAATCGAGTCAAAGAAACCGCTCTCAAGTGGTTTCAGCAAAATATTCCGACTTTATGGCCAAAAATCACCATACCCGAAAGCTCAGATATGCTGAACTGGAATTTACTTGTTGACTCAAAAAATGGTACGGGTTTAGAACGATTTAATTCTCAATTTTGGCGGGCAAATATTGAGCCTTCTGAGCGTTATGTCATGTCTCTCAAGGGAAGTACAAAATATCGGCTCAGAGCAGACGCATCCGGGTTTGATAATCTTTATTTGGCTGGTGACTGGACACTTAATGGGATTAATATTAGTAGTCTTGAAGCAACTGTTACTTCAGGTATGCAGGTATCTAGGGCAATTTCGGGATCTCCTCAAAAAATTGTGGGTGAATCAGATTTTTAAACTTTGACTGGTAAAAGGAATAATCAGAATTAGATATATAGCAATCCTAAATGATTCAGATAAATTTGTAGGGATAGTACCCCCATGCCTACCCCCTATCTATCGGGAAACCACCGACCAAGAACCCCTACAATAATTATGCAAATGATTTAGGATTGCTATAGAACCCATTTGATATCTATTGCCATTGCCACAAGCGTTATGCCAGATAGATTTCAGCTTTTTTGTTACCATCCCCACCTGATTTCTCGCCTTGTCGCTATTAAGTTATGCCAGACGGCTGATTTGTCTGCCTTATTGTTCAAGAAAAGATGTCAAATGGGTTCTATAGGTAGTACCTTGCTGTAGAGTCATAATATTTTACTTCCCAATCAGATGCTAAAACTTCCGGGCTACACAAATTTTCAAAAAATTAACGAAGGCGTGAAAACAGTTGTTTATCGGGGGTTGAATCTTCAGAACCAACAGGCTGTTATTGTTAAGCTACTAAGCTCTAAGTATCCACATCCCCTTGATGTTGCTAATTTAAAGTATCAATATGAAATCGCAAAAAACTTGAACATCCCAGGAGTTGTTAAGTGTTTGGGGCTGGAAAGATACCAGAACAGCTTCGCCTTAATTATGGAAGATTTTGGCGCTCAATCTTTAAATTACATCCTTGCTTCTCTCAAGAACGATTTTATCAGCTTTCTCAGAATAGCAATTCAGTTAACGGAAACTTTAGGGCAACTCCACAAACAGCAGATCGTTCATAAAGATATTAAGCCGAAAAATATTATCATCAATCCCGAAACTTGGTTGGTTAAAATTATAGATTTTAGCATTTCTTCTCGCCTGGGCAGAGAAAACCAAACAATTAACAATCCTAATTGTCTGGAAGGCACCCTAGCCTATATATCCCCAGAGCAAACGGGCAGGATGAATCGGTCGATTGACTATCGTACCGACTTCTACTCCTTGGGTGCAACTTTTTATGAAATGCTGACAGGTTCCCTACCTTTTGCAGCCACAGACCCAATGGAATTGATTCACTGCCATTTAGCAAAGCAACCAGTTCCGCCGATTCAGTTAAATCCAGAAATTCCCCAAGCAATTTCTGACATCGCACTCAAATTATTAGCCAAAACCGCAGAAGAGCGGTATCAAACTGCTGAGGGACTAAAAGCCGACCTAGAAAATTGCCTAGCTCAGTTACAGGAAAGCGGCACAATTTCACGATTCATTGTAGGGTCTAAAGATTTATCTAATCAACTGCTGATCCCGCAGAACCTCTACGGCAGGAAGGAAGAGGTAGCTGTATTAATGGAAGCGTTTAAACGAACCAGTCTCGGCACAGCCGAAATGATGCTGGTCAGCGGTTCTTCGGGAATTGGCAAATCTTGCTTAGTGAATGAAGTTCACAAACCTATTGTAGCGAAACGGGGGTATTTTATTGCTGGTAAATTTGACCAGTTTAAGCGCAATATTCCTTACGCTTCGCTGATTCAAGCTTTCCAGTCCCTCTTGCAACAGCTATTAACAGAAGATTCGGAAAAAATAGCTGTTTGGAAAGAGAAGATTTTAACGGCACTGAGTCAAAATGGTTCTCTAATTATTAATGTTATCCCCGAACTTGAACTGATTGTCGGTCATCAGCCAGAAGTACCACAACTGAGTTCCTATGAATCCCAAAACCGCTTTCATCGCGTTTTTCAACAGTTCTTCAAAGTCTTTTGTCAACCCGAACACCCCCTCGTTCTTTTCCTAGACGATATGCAGTGGGCTGATTCAGCATCCCTCAAATTAATCCAACTGCTGATGAGCGATCGCGACAGCCAATATCTGTTAACGATCGGAGCTTATCGGGATAACGAAGTGAATCCAGCTCATCCCTTGATTCAGACATTAGAAAAGATTCGAGAAAGTGGGGCTGCCATCAATAATATTACTGTTAAACCTTTACACCTAAACCATGTCGAGCAGCTAATTGCGGACGCGCTCAATGAATCTCCCGAAGCTAGGCGTATAAAATCTTTCTCAGAACTGCTTTTCACTAAAACTCAAGGCAATCCCTTCTTCTTAACTCAACTGCTGAAAGTGTTGGATTCCCAACAACTGCTAACTTACGACACTTTTATCGGTATTTGGCAATGGGACATTGAGCAAATTCAAACCATTGGCATTGCAGATTGCAATATCGTTGAACTGATAGCAAAGAATATTCAAAAGCTACCGGCATCAACGCAAAAACTCTTAAATTTTGCGGCTTGCATCGGCAGCACTTTTAATTTAAGCATTTTGGCAATTGTGAATGAGGAGTCAGAATCAGTTATTGCTTCAGGTCTGTGGCCGGCACTTCAGTCTGGTTTAATTTTGCCTCTGAGTGGAAACTACAAAATCCCGCTAGTTTTTCAACAGGAGGAATTGGGCGAACTTATTCTCAGCGATTCCAGGGTTGATTATAAGTTTTTGCACGATCGCGTGCAGCAAGCCGCTTATTCTTTGATTCCCGAATCCGAGCGAAAATTGACTCACCTGAGCATTGGCAAACTTTTGCTGCAAAATACCAGCCCTGAAGACAGAAAAGAAAATATCTTTGCTCTGGTCAATCAACTTAATTTTAGCGCTGACTTAATAGTTGGGCAAGTAGAAAAAGATGAACTAGCTTTCCTCAATCTAATTGCCGGTCAGAAAGCAAAAGCAGCGACAGCTTACGAAGCTGCTGCCAGGTATCTAAATATTGGTTTGGAACTCCTTGCTGCTAATAGCTGGCAGAGTCAGTATAAATTGACTCTCAACCTCCATGTAGAAGCAGTAGAAACAGAATTTTTAAACACCAACTTCAAGCACTCTGAACTACTAGCTGAAGCTGTTTTACAAAAGGCAAAAACCCTACTTGACAAGGTGAAAGTATACGAGTTACAAATTCAATCTTATATCGCTCAAAACCAGCTCGTTAAAGCTATTGATATGGGTTGGGAAATATTGGAAATGCTGGGGGTTTCTCCCAAATTGCTAGCAGCCGGGAATCCCTCACTCAAATTGCCTTCGTTGATAGATTTGGAAAATGTTCCCGAAATGAACGCTCCTGATAAGCTGGCGGCGATGCGGCTGCTGATGACTATCTCAGCTCCCGCTTCTATTGCCAAGCCTGAGATGGTTTTGCAGATCGTATTGACTCAAATTAATCTCTGCATTGAAAACGGTCATTCAGCGCTAGCAGCTTACGCTTACAGCATTTATGGCTTGCTCCTATGTGCAGCACTTGGAGATTTAGAGGCAGGATATTATTCCGGTCAGATAGCTTTGAAGCTGTTAGAGCAATTTAATGCTAAAGAACTGACAGCTAAAGTGTACACTCTGTTTAACGTTACTATCAGACATTGGAAAGAACACGCTAGGGAAACAATAGATCCTTTGCAAGAAGGGGTTCAAAGCGGTCTGGATACTGGAGATGTAGAATATGCTGGCTATTGTGCTTTGAACTCTTGCGCTCATATATTTTTAATTGGCAACTACCTAGAATCTGTAGAGTCGCGCCAAGCTCATTATCTCAATTTACTGCTGAAACTCAAACAAGAATTTGGGCTATACTACATTAAGATATGGAGGCAGATAGTTTTGAATCTTTTCCGACCTACTGCTGACAAATGTTGCTTAATTGGCGAAAGCTTTAATGAAGTAGAAATGCTGCCTATCTTAGAAACAGCAAATAACCAGATATCCCTTTTTGCTGCCTATCTTGCTAAAGCAATTCTATCTTACTTATTTAAAGAGTTTGCTGCTGCCGTTGAAAATGCTTCTATCGCTGAAAAATATAAAGCATCCGCACCCGGACACATGACGGTTGCCGTTCACAACTTCTACTATTCGCTAGCTCTTCTGGCTCAGTATCCCAATGTCCGATATCAAGCTGAATCGGGGAGGGAGAGCGAGCAACAAGAAGCTCTGGCTATTGTGGAGTTGAATCAGGAAAAAATGAAGGGCTGGGCTTACCATGCTCCGGCTAATTATCAGCATAAATACGAGCTGGTTGAGGCAGAAATAGCGCGGGTGAAAGGGCAAAATTGGGAAGCGATGGAGTATTACGATCTCGCCATCGCGGGAGCTAAAAAACAGGGGTACGTTCAGGAGGAAGCGATCGCTTACGAACTGGCGGCTGAATTTTATTTGGCGGCCCGAAGAGAGGAGATCGGTCAGACTTACATGGCATCAGCATACTACGGCTACGCTCGGTGGGGAGCGAAGACTAAGGTCGCAGATTTGGAGTCAAGATATCCTCCGCTTCTTTCTCTAATATCTGCTGCTAAGAACGCCAGCTTTGAGGGAACTACCTCTCCAGCAACAACAGCTACAAATAGTACAACAGGTAATTCTTTCCTCGATTTAGCAACAGTAATGAAGGCTTCGCAAGTTTTAGCGAGCGAAGTTGTTTTGAGTAAATTGCTCGAAAAATTGCTAAAAATTCTGATGGAGAACGCTGGCGCCCAAAGCGGTTCTTTGATTTTAGCAAAAGATGGCAACTTGTTAATAGAAGCGTCTGGTTCTGTAGAACGAGATCTGATAACAGTACAGCAGTCGCTTCCAATCGCTTTCAGCCAGGATTTGCCATTGTCTCTAATAAATTATGTAGTCCGAACGAAAAGAGATGTTGTTTTAGATGATGCCGGGAGGGATGAACTCTTCAAAAATGATATTTACCTAGTCAAAAACAATACTAAGTCTGTTTTATGTACGCCTATTATTAATCAAGGTACTTTAATTGCTGTGCTTTATTTAGAAAATAATCTGGCAGCGGGTGTTTTCACAGCAGAACGACAGTCAATTTTAAAGCTTCTTTCTACTCAAGCTGCGATTTCTTTAGACAACGCTTTTCTCTATAGAAAATTGTCGGCAGCTAATGAAAAATTGCAGGAGTACAGCGAGACTTTAGAGGCGAAAGTGCAAGAGAGAACGCGGGAAGTTACAGAAAAAAACGCGCTCTTACAGCAGGAAATTAGCGAGCGAATTTCTATTGAATCAGCTTTGAGGCAGTCAGAAGTGCAGTTGAGAGAACAAGCAGTTCAGCTAGAAATTGCTCTGATCGAATTGCAGCAGACTCAGGCTCAAATGATTCAAACTGAAAAAATGTCAAGTTTGGGACAGCTAGTTGCAGGGATTGCTCACGAAATTAACAATCCGATAAATTTCATTTACGGTAATCTTACTTACGCAACTGAATATATGCAAAATTTGCTAAAACTGATCGATACCTACCAGCGGACATACCCGAATCTTACTCCTGAATTGGCAGCAGTAACAGAGGAAATTGAACTTGATTTCCTCAAACAAGACTTGCTGCAAATTCTGAAGTCGATGAATGTTGGAGCCGAGCGCATCCGCAATATTGTGATAGGTTTGCGGAATTTTTCGCGCCTTTCTGAGAGCGAGATGAAGCGGGTTGACATTCACGAAGGGATTGAGAGCACGCTGCTGATTTTGCAGCACCGCCTGAACTCAGCGGTAAAGCTGGGGGATGGAGATGATAGCGGCGACGAGGGAGGCATTGCGAGCAGAGAAATTCAAGTTGTTAAAGAATACGGGAACCTGCCTTTAGTCGAGTGTTCTGCTGGAGAACTCAATCAGGTGTTTGTGAATATTCTAGGCAATGCGATCGATGCGCTGGTACAGTTGGATAACCGGCAGTGTCCAACGCCTGCGATTCGGATTCGCACAGAGGTAAAAGGCACTAGCGCCATCGTCTCAATTGCAGACAACGGACTTGGAATGAGTGAATCAGTCCGTGTGAGGGTATTCGATCCCTTTTTTACCACTAAGCCTGTAGGTTCGGGGACTGGTCTGGGCTTGTCTGTTTCGCACTCAATTATTGTACAAAAACACGGCGGGAAGTTAACGTGCATTTCAGCACCGAGACGGGGAGCTGAGTTTGTTTTGGAGATTCCGTTATCTCCGGGTATATAGATGTTTTGCTAGTACATGATTTAGTTGAGTTTATAGGAGAATTTGGACAGACAACAGGCAACCAATTTTTGAAGTGCATAAACCCATTTAGTCTCATTAATCCTACTACTTTTGTTACTGTAGTTTAGACTAAAAAATGAGCGCAGCTAAAAGTAGCGACCTTTGAATCTCAGGCAAGCTGTTGCTTAAAAACTCAAGAAGTAGAAGATTAAATAGCTAACCTTGAAGACTTTTTGCGTCGAGAAACCCGTTTTTTGACAGTGGGATAGCATGGTGCCTTGGTACGTACCTTTCCTTTTTCCCAACCGGGAGATTTTCCCCTATGTTTAGGGATTTTAGTAGAAGTACCAATGTCAACTAAAAGCGAAAACATTGATTGGGCAACACGTCCAGGAGTTACATTGATATTAGCAGATTGCCCCGCGTAGTATATTTTCAACCACTAAATCCCTAGCCGTCCCAGAGTTGCCAACTCATCAACGGCATTAAATCGCTCCACCGTTCACATTGTTCGGGAGTTCTCAAGTTAGGCAATGTCCAATGTAATCGTTGCGAATGCAAATCGATACCAATGATCCACTCCAAAACGTCGTAAATACTTAAACCAAACTGTTTCGCTTGGGTAGAGTTCGTTCTCCAACCCAAGCCAACCATAAGGGTGGAAACGGCTGACCGTTTGACATGGGCT
>NZ_JAUBTN010000105.1:0-10905 GCF_036705055.1 Microcoleus sp. CZ3-B2
CCCCTCTCCCCCTCCCCCAATCTCCCCATCTCGCCTTCTAATTCCCTCTGGGGTCTAAAACGTCTCGCAGGCCGTCGCCTAAAAGGTTGAAACCGAGAACTATCAAGGTAATTAGCAAACCTGGAAACAAAATAGTCCAAGGAGATGAAAGAGCATATCCGCCTTTAAAAGCATCGGAAAGCATTGTTCCCAACTCCGGGGCTGGCGGCTGCGCGCCCAAACCGAGAAAACCTAAACCGGCGGCTTCTAGCGTGGCTGTACCAGTGGAAAGAGTTGCTTGTACAACTAATGGCGGGAGACTTCCCGGCAAAATGTGGCGAAAAATAATCCGTAAGTCGCTGGCGCCCAAGGCTTTGACTGCTAAGACAAATTCTTGTTCGCGCAGCGATAGCACCATGCTGCGCGTCAGGCGGATGTAAATTGGAATTTGGACGACGCTGACGGCGATAATTACGCTTTGCAGGCTCGGCCCGGTGACGGTGACAATGGCGATCGCCAGTAAGATTGAAGGAAACGCTAGCAAAATATCCGCCAAAGTGCCGATCGCTACCTCAGCCCATCCGCGAAAATATCCGGCGAAGAGTCCCAACAGCCCTCCCACAAACAATCCCGCAGCCACAGAAACCAAGCTGACGAGCAAAGAGATCCCCAATCCGTGCCACACTCGCACCAACAAATCTCGCCCCAAACTGTCGGTGCCGAACCAATGCTGGGCGCTAGGAGCCACTAATCGGGATAAATAATCGCGATCGACCGCCGGATTGTAGGGGGAAATTAGGGGAGCTAACAGTGCCGAGAAAATCAGCGCTACAGTCAAAATTAAGCCGATTTTCCCGGAGGTCGATCGGGCGAATCGCTGCCAAGCAGGCTGTCGAAATATTAAATTTTGATGCAATTTGGGATTTTCCATTTTTAATAATGTCAAAAAAAACAGTTGTACCCGATCGCAGTTTTTATAGCCTGCTTGGCGGATGCCGAATCCTCGATGCCTTCGTTAAAGACCATTTAAGATATAGATAACAAATAAATTTAAAACCCTAATGACATCAACCCTGCTCAAAACCTCCGCCCGATCGCCCCTGAACGCTCCAACAGTGCGCCATTTCCCCAACGGCCTCACAGTTATAGCCGAACACTTACCAGTCGATGCCGTTAACCTCAGCGTGTGGATGAATTTAGGCTCAGCCGTAGAATCCGACGAAATCAACGGTATGGCTCACTTTTTAGAACACATGATTTTTAAGGGAACTCCCAGCATTCAGAGTGGAGAATTTGAACGGGCGATCGAACAGCGCGGCGCTGTCACCAATGCCGCCACCAGTCAAGATTACACGAACTATTACATCACCACAGCTCCTAAAGATTTTGCTGAACTAGCCCCCCTGCAAGTCGATGTCTTGCTCAACGCCAGCATTCCCGACGATGCCTTCGAGCGCGAACGGCTGGTAGTATTGGAAGAAATTAGACGATCGGAAGACAATCCGCGCCGACGCACCTATGGGCGATCGATGCAATTAGCCTTTGAAGTCCTGCCCTACAAGCGACCGGTACTAGGCCCGACTTCCGTCATCGAAAATCTGAGGGCCCAACAAATGCGGGATTTCCACAGCAGCAGATATCAGCCAGGGGCGATGACAGCAGTCGCTGTAGGTAACTTGCCGGTCGATCGACTAATAGAAATTGTCGCCGAAAGTTTTGCCAGCAAAAGCACAGCACAAAACAGCACCATAAATCAGCCCGCACTCAGCAGCTTTCACCCAGAATCCGAAATTCTCAACTACGGCCAAGAATCGCCCTTTACCGAAATAGTTCGCCGCGAATTTGTAGACTCTGCCCTCCAGCAAGCTCGACTGATCGTGATGTGGCGAGTCCCCGGCTTTGTGGAAATGTCCGAAACCTATGCCCTCGACGTTTTGGCGACAGTATTGGGCCACGGGCGCACAACTCGCTTGGTTAAGGATTTGCGCGAAAATCGAGGGCTAGTCTCGTCAATTTCGGTCAGCAACATGACTCAGCGACTAGGCGGGGTATTCTCGATTTCCGCTCAACTGGCGACAGAAAATATAGCCGAAGTGGAAGCAGCCATCGTCGGACACATCCGCACTCTGCAAACCGAACTGGTGACTGATGCCGAAATTTCCCGCATCCGCACCCAAGTAGCAAATCGGTTTATCTTCGGTAACGAAACTCCCAGCGATCGAGCAAGTTTGTACGGTTACTATCAGTCGATGGTAGGAGATATCGCTCCCGCCCTCAACTACGCAGCCTGCATCCAATCTCAGACAGCCGAGGATCTCCGGGAAGCCGCCGTCAAATATCTGTCTCCCGATGCGATGGGTGTGGTGGTAATTCGCCCCGAAGCAGCATAAACCCGACTGCTTCTTTCCCAGGCGCAATCGTTTGCTTGTCAAGCTAGGGAGCACAAAGAAGGTAAATCATCGCCTTCTTTGATTTGAAAATACTGTGTCAGATCGTGTCCGATCTAGGATGGTAACAAAAAAAGGTTAGTAGTGCGGACTTTAGTCCGCACTACTAACCCATCTTATTTCGATCGATCGACTGGACAGGATATCAAGTTCGATCGCACTCCGCCTTAAAGGTTTTGTATCGAATCATGAATTTAAAGCTTTTAAGGTACGGGCGATCGGTAGAATGGCCGTAATTTTATGAGAGGATAAACTGGGAATTATTGACGGTCGAGCAATTTGCTGTAGGGACACCGGATTTATCGGCGATCGTAATTCTCAAATCTAAAATCTAAAATCTAAAATCTAAAATCGATTGACGTGGGCAGGGAAGCATGAAATTACAAAACTTTCTCAACTCAAAAATTAGGTACGATGCCAAAGCAATCGCTGCCGACAACGAGCTCAGCCGCCAAATTCAAAGCCGTCTCATTGACCTGGGTTTACTGAAACCTCCAGTAGACGGCATCTTTGGCCCACTTTCTACCGCCGCCCTCCACCGATTTCAAACCTTGATGAAGTGCGGCGAACCGGGTTTTTTGGGAGCAATCACAGCCAAAAAGCTGATCGAAACCAAAACGACGGACATTCCCACACCTCGCCCGATCCTGAAAACGACCAGAGACACTATTTTTAAATCAAAACCCCTAGCGTCTTCTCAACTTCAGGACTCAGAAAAACAAGTAATCCCAGCGGGAAAAGAGTTTGAACTCCTGGCTTTTGTTCCTATTCGCGGTCACATTAGGGTTGCTCTCCGCAATGAATCTTTCAAAGGTTCAGGGATTTGGTATGTTTACGGAGGACACGCTCAAGTTACTTTAGACGGCGTTTTGCTTTATCCCAAACCAAACCCCCCCACTGTCAGACTTGGCATTCCTTATCGATCGCAATTAGATAATTTTTACAATCCTACAGGTGCTTGTAATGTAACTTCCATAGCGATGTGTCTGGACTTTTTGAGAGTGCCGCGGCGCAATAGAAGCGGACAATATGAAGATGAACTCTACGAATATGCGATCGCCAAAGGTTACAGTCGCTGGGATCCCTATGATTTAGCAAAGATTGTTAAAGATTACGGCGCTCAAGATTACTATACCGAGAATGCAACTATTGAGGACGTTCAAGATTGGCTGGCCAGCGGAAATCCCGCTGTCATCCACGGATACTTCACGTCTTTCGGTCACATTATAGTTGCTGCGGGCTACGACAGCGAAGGATTCTTCGTTCACGACCCCTATGGCGAGTGGTTCCCAAACGGCTACGATACAAGTGTCAGCGGTGCTTACTTGCACTATTCCTATCGTTTAATCCGCAGCGTTTGTATGGCTGACGGAGATTTTTGGGTGCATTTTATCTCGAAGTAATTGTTAAGAGTCATTAATCATTAGTCATTAGTCATTAGCTAAGAGATAAGTTAGCTCCTCGATGATTCGGCGATTGAAATCGCTACTATAAAAACTTTAGTCCAAGCAGAGGGAGACTAAAGAATAAATTGGCTCTTTAAGGAGGATTTAGTATTAGCCATATTTTGTATCACTAATGACCAATGACTAATGACCAATAACTAATGACTAATGACTATTAATTTTCATACTCAAATCCAGCCAAGTCGATCGCGTAATTGGAGCACTGGTAGAAATATAATCAACTCCGGTTTCCGCCACACTCCGAATAGTTTCTAAAGTCACATTCCCAGACGCTTCAATTTTCACCCGATCGCTCTTTTCGCGAATTATTGCCACAGCCTGCCGCATTAAGTCAAAGGACATATTGTCTAACATGATAATATCCGCCTTGTGCTGCAATGCTGTCTGCACTTCGGCGAGAGTTTCGGTTTCGACTTCGATTGTCAGCGGATAGGGGATAGAATTGCGAATTAGGGCGATCGCCTCGGCAATACCGCCAGCCGCTGCAATGTGATTATCTTTAATCATCACCGCGTCATCTAAGCCCATCCGGTGATTGCAAGCGCCGCCGATTTGAGTTGCGTATTTTTCCAACAATCTCAACCCCGGTGTTGTCTTGCGGGTATCGACTAATTGCACTGGTAAATCGGCAATTTTGTCAACATATTTTTGAGTTAAAGTAGCGATGCCGCTCAAACGCATTGCCAAGTTTAATGCTACTCTTTCTCCTGTTAACAGCGCGTCGAAATTGCCGGAAATTTCGGCAATTACTTCTCCTTTTTCGCACAGTTTCCCTTCCGCTACTTGGGGAATGAAACTGAGGCTGCTATCTAAAAGTTTAAATGTGCGATCGGCGATCGGCAATCCGGCTATGACTCCTGCTTCTTTGACTATCCATTTAGCGGTACCCTGGATGCTGGCTGCGGGAAATAAGGCCGATGTTGTGCGATCGCCCCTACCGATATCTTCTAGCAGCCAGTTGTGCAGTAGGGAGTCTAAAACTATCCAAGGCGGCAGTATTGCTTTCATGTTTTCTTTGTTATTCCTGCTACTAGGAACGATAGTCGATCGCGTAATTTTCGGCAAGTTGTAAGATAGTGATGGTGTTGGTGCGATTTTGGGCGATCGCACTACATAATGGGCTATTCTGTTGCTGACATTGGGTTTTGGTGGTTTAATGGAGTAGATGGGCGATCGCGAGTAAAAACAATGATACAGCCAGTCATTTTTAAAAGAGAGTAAAAAATGATGATAGAAACCGCCATCTTAAAAAATCTCGAAAAATTACCTGAATCTGTCAAACAGACCGTCCTTGACTATATAGAATTTCTGGTGAAGCGATACGCCCAAGAGCCTCCTAAAACGGAAAAAGCTGCCAAGCGAGGCGGAATTGGCATTTGGAAAGGTAAAATCTGGATGTCTGATGATTTGGATGAACCGCTTGAGGATTTAAAGAATTATATCTAAATAGGGAATCCTCAGCAATACACTTGTAGTTATATGTCATGCCCATTGGTACTTAGGTGTAATTCAAATGGACTTTCATCAAGCTCCGTCCTCATTTTCATCGCTACAGCTCTTCGAGTAGCTGGAATACCTCATAGTTATTGAATCCGGTAAAAACGACACTCCCTGGATTCGCGTGGATAAGCTCACTGAGTTATTTGATAAAAAATATGGGGTGTCACTTGAGTTATTGGCAAAAGTTCAAGGTTATAGCGACGGTTTGAGCAGTTTTTTGACAAGTAGCGGGCGCTTTTCAATCTACGGTACTCCAATACGGCAAGAGTTTTATGTAGCTCTTCTTCAGGCAGTAGTCCCTAGTTTTCACCAGTCTCAAGCAACCTCAATCAAAGACAGAATTAAGCGACCTTTGAAAGTTGATGGAAGTTTGCTGAGGATGTTGAAGGCTGAGGGTGCTGAAGATATCTCACCTCACGAATTCCAAAGAATTTCAGAATATCAGCCAATCTTAGTTGTTGACATTAAATCAGTAACTGACTTGGAAATCGCTTTGATAGAAATCATCAAAAGTTTGACGGCAAATCATCCTAAAATATTTGTGACAATTGCAGTATTGAGTAAAAGATTTCGCGATTATTATAAGCAACCAATACGAACTGTAATACGAAGTATGTGTCCCGATCTGAAATTGATTGAGTTGCTTCAGACCATTCCTAGCCGACCTGTCCAAAAAGTGGATAATGATTGGCGGATTACTGTAGAGGATCATTCAGTTATAGAATAAAGGTTACTAGCCGCCGCTCAAGTTGGCCGTTAGATCACTAGGAAAGATGCGAGCGCCTACTCTTGACTGCTAAAATAAGGGCGATCGCTCGTGATGACTGTGTTAAAATATGGTTCTATTCCCCCGCAATTCTAGATTATTTGAAAACAGTCATTAAAACATCACATAACCATCATGCAAACCAAAACGATCGCAATTCGCGTCAATGCTGAAGTTGCTAAGATATTTGAGGCTGCTTCTGAAGAACAGCGTCGTAAATTGGAGGCATTACTTAGCCTGAAACTTAGGGATGCAATTCGACGCAAAAGACCCCTAGAGGAGGTAATGAGTGAGATGAGTCGGAATGCTCAATCGCGAGGATTGACCCCAGAAATTTTGGATTCAATTCTTTTTGATGAGTAAGATGCGCTACGTTTTTGATACAAATACAATTATCAGTGCGATTCTGTTTGATAACAGTAAACCCGATCGCCCTTAAAGAAACAAACTAATATCAACTTGGAAAAAATCAGCTAATTTTCTGGCCTCATCTATTTCGATCGCCCTTTCACTAACAAAAACTTTCTCAACCTCAGTTTCCGTTCCCAAAACAGGAATCAGATCGGACTTATCCAAATCTCTCGCATCCATTAAATATTGTAACATTGAGGCAGAATTGCCTGCGGGAATTGGATAATTTTCAGCTTCAAATTTTTCAATCAGCGTTATCAAAAGCTCCAGAAATAGCTCTTCCTCCAGCGATCGCATAGGGCCGTGTTCCAGTTCGCAAGCGAGAGCGATTGCGGCCTCGTTTTCTGCTTCATTTGCGATCGGTTTTGGTTGATACCGAACAAGTAAATCTGTATAAGATTTTGCATCAAAAGTACGGATCATTTTTCCACTCATCCTTACTTAGATTTGCACAGGTAGCGATCGCTCTTTCTATTTAAGCTACAGTAAAAGCTATATTTTCTAGCACTACATTAGGTACATTTCCACTACCTAAAACCTGTGTAGCATCTAAAACTTCTATCCCTACCAATAACTCATTTTCCCCAATATTTAAAGCAATTTCGTCAGTTAACTGTAAAGTGCGACACTGATGCTTGCCTTCTACAAGTCTAATGTATAGAGCATCAATTTCTGAATCATAACTAATCTTCATAAATATTTACCTCAAAAATAAAAAGTATACACTGTGATAACGACTAACTCAGTATCAGTCTCGGCAACAATCGGTACTACTTTCTTGAGAGAGTAGAACTTATCCTGCCAATCACTATTATACTGAAAAGTAGCTTGATATTTGTACCTACCATTTTTAGCAAGTTGTCGATTACCTGTAATAATGGTATCAATAATTTCTGCGACCTTTGTACCTCTTTCAATCGCCTGTTCCTGAGCATGATTAGTTAATCGAATAGGTTTCACTCTTTCTTGTCCAATAAATTAAAATTTTAAATTGCTGATTCACAATGAGTAACAACTTCCCCAAAAAACTAAAGCTCTTTTCCGTTGTTGCGGGAAAAGAGCTTTAATTTATTATTAACCTGGCACCGAGCTATTTTACCGGGCAGTGACCCGCCGAGTATCTTCGCCATAGCAACGTTTAACAACCGAGTTCGGGATGGATCGGAGTGGTTCCATTACATCATAAGCACCAGGAAAGCTTTGAAAACTTTGAATCCTGTGTCTGCGTTAAACTTGATGCGCTGCATCTCTTTCGCTCGACATTTATTACATTACCAAACTCTCCCCAGTTTGTCAACCCCTTTGTCAAAAGTTTTTTTTCAATGATGTCATGGAGTCCGATGAGAGGCGAGAAACCGGGTTTATTATGAAAATTTTTCGTTGCAGGCGACAGATTCCGAAAAAACCCGGTTTCTGGGAGTCTGAGCCCGTGAGCCCAATCACAAATCCAAAAAAGCAGCATCAGTTCCCTGCTCTCGGCGAATCTTCCCATCCTTTACAAACCACGCCACAACCTGCTTAACTGTTAATTGCTCGATCGCACTTTCAGATTCTGCCGCAATTTGCTTCAACGGTCGCAAAGACGCAACCACCAAATTAGTAAAAAAGTTTTCAAAACTAGCATCAACTTGAATCGACTGTTGAATGCTCTCATCATTCTTAATCCAATCCATCACCTGCTGGTTAGAAACCTCAGTTATCGGCAAACCAGTCTCCCCAGCAATTTGCTTGAGCACCCTCAAACCATAAATTGCCAATCGAGTCGAAAACTTTTCCTTCGACGACAGCAGCGCCATATCAACTTCAGCGCACTCTTCCGGCTTTAAAAAATCTGCTAATGGTTCCATAGTTATTTGTTGACTGTTGACTGTTGACTGTTGAATAACTAATAACTAATAACAACTACTGACTACTGACTACTGACTACTGACTACTGACTACTGACTACTGACTACTGACTACTTCCTTCTTCCTAGCAATCAAATAACCGCAGCGATGTTCCCCATTTATAATCCAGTGAGTCCGCTCCACAATACAATCCGGCAAAACCCCCGCAAACATTTCCAACTCATTGCCGCAAACACTCGGAAAAGTTTCCGCCACATTAGAAATAGCACAGTTGTGTTCCATCAACACAAATCGATCGCCCTTAACATCGCGATCGCACATCCCCACCTCTACAGATTCTACAGGATAACACTCAGCCATATAACCTTCAGCCCTGCGGAGTTCCACCAACTTAGTCACCCGCTCTTGCAGCGAACCCGAACCCACCAACCGCCGATAGTCCGTAGCCTTGCGCTGCCACTGTTTTCGTAGGATACTAATCACTTGCTCGCGGCCGACGGTTTCCGCCAAAGTATCCAAGAAAGACACAGCAAAATCGCCGTAACGGTTCGGGAAGCGATCGCGCCCCAGACTGGTAAGCTCATAAATATGCTGCGGTCGCCCCATACCAGCCTGAACCGACTGATATTGAATCAGCCCCTCCGCCTCCAAATCCTTCAAATGACGGCGAATCGCCTGCGGGCTCATCTCCAAAGACTCCGCCAACTCAAGAGCAGTCCCCTGACCCCCCTTGAGCAAATATTGCAGGATGTCCTGTTTCGTGGAAGTCTGCTGAGTGGTCTCCATCTTCACAAAAAATTATTAATTTGACTTTGACAAGATCGCTGTTGTTAATGTAGCTTAAAATATACTAAAGCAACAAACTTGTTGTTTAACTTCCCCAAGCAGCCCCCAGAACTCGCCGGGCCCCGGACAGTTCAAGCGTCTGCCATCTTTGAGAGACTTATCCAGAACACTCGAAAGCGCAAAATTCATGAGCTCTACAGTCACAACCCTAGTCAACCAGCCCTATAAATACGGTTTCGTTACCGACATCGAGTCGGACACCATCGCCCGCGGCTTGAGCGAAGATGTAGTCCGCCTGATTTCCTCGAAGAAAAACGAACCGGAATTCATGCTGCAATTCCGCCTCAAAGCATACCGGAAGTGGCTGACAATGACCGAGCCTACCTGGCCTCATGTCAACTATCCCGCGATCGACTACCAAAATATTATCTACTACTCCGCGCCAAAACAAAAGCCCAAAAAGCTCAACAGTTTGGACGAAGTTGATCCGACACTATTAGAAACCTTCGAGAAATTAGGAATTCCCCTATCCGAACAAAAACGACTGGGAAATGTCGCCGTCGATGTTGTTTTCGACAGCGTTTCCATTGCCACAACCTTTAGAGAAAAACTAGCCAAAGACGGCGTTATCTTCTGTTCCATCACAGAAGCCATCAAAGATTATCCCGAACTAATCGAAAAATATCTTGGCACAGTCGTACCAGTCGGCGACAACTTTTTCGCAGCCCTCAACTCCGCCGTATTCACCGATGGTTCCTTCGTTTACATTCCCAAAGGCGTAAAATGCCCGATGGAATTGTCAACCTATTTCCGCATCAACAACGAAGATTCCGGCCAATTCGAGCGCACCCTAATTATTGCAGAAGAAAACAGTTCTGTGTCTTACCTCGAAGGCTGCACCGCCCCGATGTTTGACACCAACCAACTGCACGCCGCCGTCGTGGAATTGGTAACAATGGACAATGCCGACATCAAATACTCAACAGTCCAAAACTGGTACGCCGGCGACGCGAACGGTAAAGGCGGGATTTACAACTTTGTGACAAAGCGCGGTTTGTGTCAAGGAGTCAATTCCAAGATTTCTTGGACGCAAGTAGAAACCGGTTCCGCGATTACTTGGAAATATCCCAGTTGCGTATTAGTCGGCGACAATTCAGTAGGGGAATTCTACTCGGTAGCCCTGACAAATAACAAGCAGCAAGCTGACACCGGAACTAAAATGATCCATGTCGGCAAAAATACTCGCAGCACGATTATTTCTAAGGGAATTTCGGCGGGTAATTCTGCAAACAGCTATCGCGGATTGGTAAAAATGGGCCCCAACGCTAAGGGCGCTCGCAATTATTCTCAGTGCGATTCGATGCTGATTGGCGACAACGCTCAAGCGAATACTTTCCCGTACATTCAAGTGCAGAACCACACTGCTAAAGTGGAACACGAAGCTTCGACTTCCAAGATTGGGGAAGAGCAATTGTTCTTCTTCGCACAGCGGGGAATTTCCGCAGAAAATGCTATTTCGATGATGATTAGCGGTTTCTGTAAGGATGTTTTCAATCAGTTACCGATGGAATTTGCGGCGGAAGCTGATAAGCTGTTGAGTCTGAAGCTGGAAGGAAGTGTGGGATAGAAGTCATTAGTCATTAGTCATTAGTCATTAGTCATTAGTCATTAGTCATTAGTCATTAGTCATTAGTCATTAGTC
>NZ_JAUBTN010000106.1:0-10902 GCF_036705055.1 Microcoleus sp. CZ3-B2
CTTGGCAAAGAAATGGGCGCCGCGGCAACGAAAGGCGAAATAGCCTACGTCAATGCGGCCTTCCGTCGGCGCTTACGAACTTGCGCCTCACGTGTGACCAGCAGAACGTAAGGGTGATCTGCTGCTGCCGCTTGGCAAGCGCGGTATATCCGCCATAGCCGTCAACCTGCAGGATGCCTGCAAAGTCACCCAGGTGCGCTTCGGCGCGCTCGCTCTTGCGGTCGGCTGCATAGACATAGGCGATCATTGGCGGATCGATACCGCCCCATGGTCGGTCGTCCCGCGCATAGGCCCATAGCTGGCCGGTCTTGGTCCGCCCTCGTCCTGGATCGAGCACCGGCGCTGTCGTCTCGTCGGCAAACAGCCGTTCGGATCGTCGCAGTCGGTCCAGGATGTGGTCACGCAGCGGGCGAAGGTACCAGGCAGCCCGCCCGACCCAGTCTGCAAGGGTGGAGCGATCCAGCTGGATGCCCTGGCGGGCATAGATCTGCGCCTGCCGGTAAAGCGGCAAGTGATCGGCATACTTGGCAACCAGCACCTGAGCGATCAGGGCTTCGGTAGGGATGCCGCCTTCGACACTACGGACTGGTGCCGGGCTTGGACGACCGCGCTTTCGCAGGAGCGGCAGCGGTAACGAGGCCGACGGGTGACCAGGACCCGAAACGTGGTCGGCACGACATCAGGGCGTTCAGCAACATCCTCGCCGATCTGGTGCAGCCCACCGCCGCAGCACGGGTAGGCCTTATCGTCGATATCGATGATCTACTCGATCCGCTCGAGGTGCGCACGCAGCGAGCCGCGGTTGGTCTTGCGGGGACGATCGCCCTTGGCAACCGTCACATCGGCAAACTTGCGGGACTGCTCGAGCGCCAGCGCACGTAGCGCTTCGATGTCCTCTGCAGATCCGCTTCCATCAACATGACGGCAGTGAATCAGCAGAAGAAAGCCCCGTAAACCGGCAATCTGCGGGGCTATCGGTCGGCGTCCGCCACGCACCCGGCGCCAGTCGAGACCCTCCAGCAAAGCGCCAGGTTGGGCTGCCGTAACGCACATCACACCGTCCAGGATGCTGGGCCCCTTGAAGCCGCCGGACTCCAGCCTCTTGGCCATCAGGCACAGGCCCGTCCCATCAGACGAGCTTGATCTGGTCTGCGCGCTTGGCCCGGAAGACATAAATAGGGATCGCCGCCATACTCAGCGCTGATGAGCGCGGCCAGCGCGTCAGAACCTTTGCGAAAATCCACGGGCCGCGTTGCAACCATCACCCGCGTGCCAGGGCCAGGGCCGATCAACGTTGCACATGAATAGCCTGAATCACCGCTGCAGCCAGTCAGGGGCTCGCTGTTTGTCCGATCCTGACCACGACGCCGCCAAGCTCGACCTCAATCGCAACATCGTTCGACTTGGGCTTGGGACTGTCGGCCACGACCGGCACGAACATCGGTGCATGATCGGCGTCAATATCGGCGACTTGGCGGGCCGCCACTGCATATCTAAGCTCTCGCCGCCAAGTGTAGAGCAACGATGTCCGAATGTCTGGCCGCCGCGCAAACGCGGCGATGTTGTCGCAGCGCTCCAGCTCAGCGACAATCGCCAGCTTCTGCTCCAGCGTCCAAATACGCCGGCGGCCAGCCATGTTGCGTAGAACCCCCGGACGGCCAATAGGCTCCCGAGCCATTCCAATGCGGGTGTCCAGTGCGCTCGTTTGGTTGTTGTCTTCCATCCAACCCACCGTCTGCCTCAATCAACCAAGGATGCAAGGTGGGCGGGAAACAGCGCTTACACAACGAGAAAACGCACTTGCACCTGATGTTCGGCCAAGCGCCGTCTGGATGGCCTTGGATCATGCAGGTGCTGCATGAGTGGGTGAAGAAGCCCGCGGTCCACAGCAGCAAATGCGCTATTGCGCTAACCGAAATGGCTGATCTCCTCAAGCTGCTCGAATGTGAGAATCGCGGTCTACGCAATGCCTACGAGGTCCTGCTCAAGGCGTCGGAATACCTTGGACACGCGTAGTGAGCCTGCTCCCTTTAGCGCTCGTTCCGTAGATGACTGACTTCATTGAAAAGATTAATTAGGTTTACGGTGTCGAGCTGATCTGCCGGGTTCTGGTGTGCACCCAGCTTGCATCCGAAGATCGGCACTTGCGTTCATATGTTTGCTATTGATGCCACGCGTCGCTCGAACCCAACAGGGCATCGGGTGGCATCGCTTTTTATGTTGGCTGGAACATAGAATCTATCTATTGCCCTTCTGGGCCACAGGGAGGTCAAATTTGTTTAAGGACGCGGGTTTTTCGCTGTATGGCTATCATTGGTGTCAAAAAGCCTTCGCCAGGGGCTGAAATCCAACATTTTTGGATTTTTTCCGGATTTTTGCTGTGTGCCTTTTTTTTTGGTGGTGGTTCGCGTAGCGACGTCGCGTCGCTTGTGATTCTGCGTCCGGCAGCTTTCATTGCAATAGCGTATGCCCTGACGCAGGGCGCTTGGGGCCGGACAGCTGATATCCGGTTAGCGATCTGGTTGTTGCTGTCTCTAACTGCTGTCATGGTATTGCAGATGGTCCCTTTGCCGCCGGAGATCTGGAAGGCCCTTCCCGGTCGATCGCCTATTGCGGATATCGGCGTGGAAATCGGAGCCGATCAAATTTGGCGCCCGCTTACGCTGTCTCCAGCCCGAACTTTGAATAGTCTGATGTCGATGAGTGTTCCATTGGCAGCAATCCTTCTGTTCTCATTGCTAACGCCCGTACGCCGCGGCCAAGTTCTAATTTTGCTGGTGGGAGTAGGAGTGCTCTCAGCGTTCTTGGGTATCCTGCAAGGCATAATTGGAGCAGAGAGTTCGCTTTATTTTTATGAAATAACTAACAAAGGGTCGGCGGTAGGCCTCTTTGCCAATCGCAACCACCATGCATTTTTCTTGACGTCATTGGTGCCAATAATAATTTTGGGCCTCATTGCTGAACGATCGCAAGGCGGAGCCAAGTCACGGGGAGTCCTGTATTTTTCGTCTTTAATCTTAATTTTGCTTATTTTGCCTATGGTGGGATCGAGGAGCGGACTGATCATCGGGCTCCTAGCTGTTATGTCCTCTGTTCCGATTTATGTCGCTTTAGAGAGTGGGGGCAGAGCCTTGGGCGAGCCTAAGGGCTTCCCAAACAGGCGCAAGCTGGCGGTTGTGGCAGCAGCAATTTTGCTGGCTCCGATGTTTTTGCTGGTTCCACTAGCTTTAGGCCGGAGTTCTGCGATTAACCGATTGCTCGACGATTCTGAAGGTCCCGAGATCCGGATTCAGATGCTACCCTACATTTTTGACATGGCTTCGCTGCACCTTCCGTTTGGCATTGGGTTCGGCGCTTTTGAAAAGGCTTTCTATAGCTTCGAGCCTGACTCTTCCTTGAGTGAGCCGTATATGAACCAAGCTCACAACGATTATCTGCAGCTGTTGGCTGAAGCTGGCTTCGCTGGCGTAGCAATTTTGCTGGCGTTCGGCCTGATAGGGGGGCGTGCCTTCTTGGGGGCCTGGCAGGGTCGTAAACGATATCCGCATTCGTATGCGCTTCGTCTCTCCGCGCTTGTTAGTATGGTATTGATCGGTATAGCGAGCCTAACGGACTATCCGCTGCGAGTACCCTCGCTTATGGCCTTTTTTGGGTTATTGGCTAGCGCACTCTTAGCGCCTAGGGGCTGGATAGACCTTGCTGCATTCGCAAAGAACCGTAACCGCCGCCGGCGCCCGTCCCAAACAACTGAACCTCGCACCGTTTTTGAAATCTAACGTTTAACGATAAGAAGTCACCCATGGACGCAAAATATTTTCTGAGCTTTCTGACGCTTGCCCTAGCTTCGTGTAGCTCAACGCCTCCGCTCCAGAACGTGATGGCGGATACATCGGTCATCCGGCAGCAAGAGATGCCGACGCCAACTGGTGCCGACTTGTTGACAGCTAATAGGCCATATTTGATCGGTCCATTCGACAAGCTTAAGGTTGACGTTTTCGGGATCGCGGATCTCGAGCGCGAGGTCCAGACCGATGCGTCGGGCAATTTTTTATTCCCTTTGATCGGTCTTGTAGAGGCCGGCGGGAAAACGCCTTCCGAGCTGGCGGTTTCAATTGAAAGCAGACTTCGTGGCCAGTTTGTACGAAACCCACAAGTAACCATAAATTTGGAAGAGACAACAAGTCAGGTGGTTACGATCGAAGGGCAGGTTAGAAAGCCTGGATTGTATCCCGTTGTAGGCCGAATGACCTTGCTGCGTACTATTGCTGTGGCGGAAGGCACGTCTGAGTTTGCCGACCTTACTGACGTCGTAGTGTTCCGTACGGCAAATGGTCAAAAATTTGCTGGTTTATACAACCTTAAGGCTATCCGTGATGGTACTTATGAAGATCCAGAAATATTTGCGAACGATGTCGTGGTGGTAGGCGATTCACCGGGGCGCAGGCTATTTAAGGACTTGATACAGGTGGCTCCCGCCCTAGTTACTCCGCTTATCATCCTCCTTCAACAATAATAAGAGCGCTTTATGAATCAGCTTACACGGAGCGCAGAACATTTTGGCGATCAAGAGATCGGCGCGAATGGCCTGGCAGAATCTGATGCTATGGAAAGCAATCCGGTTTTATTAGAATATTGGCGTGCAATTTATGTGAGGCGTCTCCCTGTCGCTGGAATTATTGCTGTGTTTATCGCGTTGGGTTTGCTCGCAACTCTACTCGCCACTCCGCAATACACGTCAGTGACTCGTATCGAGATCAATCGCTCGGAGGATAAGGTCACGAACGTTGAAGGCGTGGAAGCCAAGGAAATTGGTCAGAGCCTAGAGTTCTACCAAACTCAGTATAGTCTGCTGGAGGCTAGGACGCTAGCTGATCGCGTGGCGCGCTCACTGCGGCTATCAACCAATGCCGATTTTTTTGAGGGCTTCGGAGTGAACCCAGAGCGCTTTAAGGACAGTGGCGACGGGCCTGTAAGTGCTGATGCTCGGCAGGAGAGACTTGACAAAGTTGTTGAGTTGCTTCTTGAAAATGTCGTCGTTCGGCCAATCAGAGGGTCAAGTCTGGTCGACATCAGCTTTACAAGTGCGTCACCTGAACTTTCAGCGAAGATTGCGAATGCATGGGCTAGTCAGTTCATTCAGCTAAGCCTTGACCGTCGTTTTGCATCTACTGAAAACGCACGCGATTATTTGGAGCGGCGTTTGGCGGAACTGCGTTCGAAATTAGAGGAGTCTGAACGCGATCTCGTGCTGTACGCGTCGAACAAGGAAATCATAGCATTAACTGGCGGCAGTTCGGCGGGCCAATCCGGAGGTCCGAGAACGCTTGTGGCAATAGACCTGGAAAGCTTGAATGAGGAGCTTGCCGATGCCACGGCAGCTCGCATCCGAGCCGGAAGCAGATTGCAAGGCAATTCCCAGTCAAGCGAAGCTGCGCTGACCAATAGCGCGATCAATGGTCTACGTGAAAGGCGCGGTGAAATTGCAGCAGAATACTCAAAACTTCTTTCACGTTTCGAGCCTGGCTACCCTGACGCTCTGGCATTGAAGGCGCAGTTGGATGCTCTTGACCGAAGCATTCGTCAAGAGGAGTCGCGAGTCGGTGGGTCCGCGCAAACCGAATATGTTGCGGCCCAAAAGCGGGAGCGTGATCTCTTTGAGCGCGTCGCAAGTCTGAAGACACGATTTGCTTCACAGCAGCGAGACGAAATACAATATAACATTCTTCGGCGCGAAGTTGATACAAATCGTGAATTGTATGACGGTTTGCTCCAGCGGTTTAAAGAAATTGGTGTTGCCAGTGTAGGCAACAGCAACATTTCGGTGGTAGATCCAGCGCAGGTTCCAGACATACCATCTAGTCCGCGGCTACTTCTCAATGTGGCCCTCGCTCTGATAGGCGGAATCTCGGCTGCTGGCATATTCGTCTTTGCATTGGAGCAGATTGATCAAAGTATTCGTGATCCTCAAGCTGTGAGGAAATCTTTGAGGATTCCCTTGTTGGGCATTCTGCCTTTCCTGCAGGATACGGATGTCGTCCAAAGTCTTGATGATCAAAAGTCGATAGCGTCGGAGGCCTTCCTCTCAATTCGGACTGCTATGTCATTTTTGACAGACCATGGAGTCCCGAAGTCGTTCGCGGTTACAAGTACCCAGCCAAATGAGGGAAAGTCCACCAGCGCCCTCGCTTTAGCGATTACACTAGCTCGAACTGGAAAAAGGGTTGTGCTCGTCGATGGAGATATGCGCAATCCAACCCAGCATAATTTAGCAGGTTTGCCGTTGAGCCCGGGGATGAGCAGTTTCCTGGCTGGAGACGATAACATAATTTCGTTCGTCAACGCTACGCGCTACCCAACACTTGGCATAATTTCGGCTGGAACTGCCCCTCCCAATGCGGCTGAGCTTCTAAGCAATGGGCGGGTCAAATTAATGCTAGAAAAATTGCTGTCGGAATTCGATCATGTTGTAATCGATTCGCCGCCGGTGTTAGGTCTCGCTGACGCTCCATTGCTCGGTAACAGTGTTGAAGGTATTGTATACATAATCGAAGCAAATGGATCGAAACTCCGCGCGATCCAAACGGCTATTGATCGGTTGCGAAATGGCCGGGCACACATCTTCGGGGCGGTTGTTACGAAAGTAGATAGCCGTAACTCAAGCTATGGCTATGGCTATGGCTATGGCTATGGCTATGGCTATGGAAATGATGCAACCGAGGGATCCCCCAGCGGCCCGGACGGGCGCTGATGCTTTTAGAAACCGCCAGCCTCATTGAGGTTTTAGTATGCGTCGATGGTTAACATGGGGAGCAGGGCTTACCCTAGCGGCCGTATCTGGACTTAATTCCTTTTCAACCGCTGTCGAGCGTACCTCGCCAGTCTTGGCTGTAAAAATCCCATTCCACGGCGGTGGGGCGGAAAGTGGTGCAGCTAACGATATTATCCGGCAAAACATTATTGAGGGGGATGGGCTCCTACCCTCTGCAATACCTCCTGAAGCTGTTAGTAGGGCCCGTAAGGCATTTTACCGGGAGCCCACTGATACCTTTGCTGTGGCCGTGTTGGGTCTTCACACAGCTGCGAACGGCATGCAATTACAGGCTCAGTCAATATTTGAGGCAAACGTCAAATTGGGCCGCCGGCAAATAATTTCACAGGCGTGGCTAGCAGACCATGCTGCGCGTCAAAATGATCTGACAGCAGCTCTCCAGAACTATGACCTCATTCTCCGAAGAAGAAATGCTGCGAGTGCAACCGTACTGAATCGACTGGTGCAGCTTTTGCGGCAAGAAAATTCTGTCCCGCTATTTGTTCGCCTTCTTCAAAGGCCATCTTCATGGCATCCAGAATTTTGGGAGGCGGCGACTTCGGACAATCTTACATTGGATAATGCGGCTGAATTGAGGATCAGGCTGGCGGGCCGCGGATATGCCCTAGACGACCGCTATGATTCGATTCTATTGTCGAAATTGACTTTAGAAGGTAAGTTTCTGATGGCTGAAATGCTATATCGGAAATTGCGGCCTCAACTCTTTACGGCTAGTAGCCAGACAGCGCGGAGGGCCGATCTATCGTTTATAAGAAACGATGAAATTGAGCCGTACTTCTGGATTGTGGCTCCAGAGCGGGGTGACCTGGGAGCCTATATGAACTCCAAATCGGATGGGCTCGATGTTAGCATCCTTGGCGGAGCGGGTGGTATTGTGGCTCGCCGATTGATAACGGACTTTCGCGGTGTTTATGATGCTAGATTAACGTTAGCTCGGTCATCCTCGGGAACGGGGGCTATTCGTATTGATCTAACATTTACTTGTGCAACAGATAGTTCGATCATGGATAAAGTTAGTTTCAGTATCCGTGATAAATCGAGTTCCACCGGGCGAGTGAACCTTCTTGCTCCACAGTGCAGATACTATTGGGTCGAAGTGCAAGCTATTAATGCTAATCGCGACGCAGTGGACTTTACTCTCAAAGAAATTGCATTGTCTCCAAGGATACAAAGCCCTCCAAAAGGCGAGTCGTCAACGAACATAATGGGACAGTGATCAGATATGTTTAGTTTGGCTCAGTCCTTAAATATACTCTAAGATACAAGGCCTATGTTTATCTTTAAGCAAATTGCCAATTTAATAACCGATTTTTCAGTCATTTTTTCTGAAAGTGCTGTTTACCTCCAGCTCAATATTTAGGCCGTTCAAGCAAAAGGATTTGCTGTTAAAGGTTGAGTAAATCTGGAAAACGCAAAGTCATCACGGTTCGACGATTCCGCAGTGTCGGTTTGCAGTTGGGCTTACACTAGTGTGACACCAATAGATCAATAAGGCAAATAACCATGCAAATTAAAAACTTTGCTAAGTTTGTAAATTTAGCTCGAAGTCGAGGCCCGTTCGTTGCGGCGAAGCGCGTGTTTACTTATCTATCACCAAGCGAATTTAAACAGCGCGCAATTTACCGGAATATGCTTCGCCTACAGAGTAGTAGGGAGCGCTTTAATGAGATATATTCAAAGAACTTGTGGAGTGATCCGGAATCAGGTAGCGGAAGCGGTTCGAATTTGGCGGCTACTGAAAGTCTAAGGACAGCGTTGCCCAGGATATTTGAAAAATATGATATAAGGCGCGTTCTAGACGTCCCCTGTGGCGACTTTAACTGGATGCGCTTAGTCATCGAAGGAAACCAAAATCTTTATTATACAGGTGGTGATATTGTCGGTTCATTGATTATTGATAATAACGCCAGATATGCTAGCGAAAGAGTAAATTTTCTGGAGATCGATCTTACCAACGACGAGTTGCCGAGTGCCGATCTCCTTATTGTTCGGGATTGTTTGTTTCATTTATCTTTCTCCGATATACTCAAGGCAAAGCGTAATATATCGCGATCGAATATTCGATATCTTTTGACCACTACTCACATAGTTGAGAACGATTTCCAGAATAAAGATATAATAACCGGTGATTTTCGTCTAATTGATATCTTTTCATTGCCTTTGTCATTTCCGGAGGATCCATTGGAGCGCATAACTGATTATGTTGGTTCAGAGCCGCCTCGGGAAATGTGTTTGTTTGAAGTGGGGCGCTTGTAGGGGGCGTATATTTTCAGATTGTTTTTTTTCACGAATTTAACGAAATTAGTATCATAATGATTCGTCTATCGAAATATATCTTCGATGTATCTCTTGATCGTTGATCGTTGATCGTTGATCGTTGATCGTTGATCGTTGAACCCTGGCCTATCTTGCAGGTGATTTTACTAGAAATCTCGGTGCAGTACTAGGCTGCGGAGTTGTCCGTTGGTTATTTTCACCTATTTTCGCTGGTAAGAATTGGAGTGTAGTTGTGAGTCTGAAGGATTTCATCAGAAGGACGCCATTGGCGCGTTCGCTTCTCGCTGCGCCAATTTCCGCAAGGCGGGCGTGGATAAATTACACGAGCGCTAAATCACGAGATGTGCTCTCGCGACTAGAGCGATTGGTGGTGTCGGACGTAACCATCCAAGTAGATGAGTTTGACGGCCAATTTGTCCTGGGGCCACAATCTCATTTGCTTCACCGGTTGCTGGCAGAAGGCGAATATGAGCGAGATCTCGTCAAGCTTTTTCTGAAACATTTGGATCCCGTTCGCGATGTGATCGATGTGGGCGCAAACGTTGGTTTCTTTACAGTTTTGGCAGCTAGGTCGTTGACCTCAGGTCGTGTCTTGGCAGCAGAGCCGACTAGAGCAGCATTCGCTCGATTGAGCCATAATATTGATCTGAATGGTGTTGAAGACGCAGTTATAATGTATAACGGATTAATATCAGATAAGGATTGCACTTCAACTATTAATGTAGTTGCCGGTCGTGAGGAATATTCGTCCATGGGCGACGTGGTGCATCCGGCTGTCATCGGCGAAAAGACTTTGACTGAAACAATAGATGCCAAGAAGATAGATACGTTGGTAGAAACCCATAATTTAACTCCGGGATTGATTAAGGTCGACGTTGAGGGCGCAGAGGGCTTGGTATTTGAAGGGGCGCGTGAGACCTTAAAGCGACACCGGCCAATTGTAATATCTGAGTTTTCTCGTCCGTTACTGGAGGCTAACGGGTCATCGCCTGAACGTTTGGCTAAATTGTTTGATGAATGCGATTATGATGTCTTTGATGCTCATGATCAATTTGCTCGCGCTGGACACCTGGAGTTCTCAGATTTATTAGCGGTTCCGCGTTAGGGTGATCGGAAATTTTAAAAATTGACCTCGCATTGAAACTTAGGCCATTGTAAATCGTAGCCTGCGGCTCGGCTCTTGTGAGCGACTTGTCTTAGAGGCCGCCGTTAGTACAATTATGCCGCTGCCCGGCTACGTTAGGTGATTGGAACATTTTCGTCACTGCGGTAATTCCATTGCGGTAAGTAGGCGTTGAATCACCTTGTGCCCATCACTGTCAGGGTGATGGTCCTCGCGTTTGGTTTCAACATAGTGCTATGACGATCGCATGGCACTGGCGCTACCGACGTAAGCCGCTACGAGTTTTCCACCGGCGACGGTCGCAGGCCAAATTGGCATGATGATGTTAAACTCGCGATCATGGCGGCGAGCTATTCCTACCTTGAGAGTGCCAGCTCAGTTGCCAGCCGATTTACTCCTTGCGCTTCGCAGCCGTTGATCTCGCGTCGCCTGCTCCGAGTGCACCGGCCTAGCCAAAGCTGTAGCACTGCCGCAGCTTTCGGCATTCGTGCCAGTGGTGATTTCAGGCCACGCGCCGCATAAGCACCTTCCAACGAGCCGACCAGCAAACAAGCCGTAAGTCTTCGATGAGCACGGGTTTATGGTAAGCGGAGCCCTGACCCCACCTTGCCCTGATCGGTGACAGGGCCGATTGTCCGCGCCTTTGGTTGGTGGAGGTCGCTGGTGCTATGAC
>NZ_JAUBTN010000107.1:0-10877 GCF_036705055.1 Microcoleus sp. CZ3-B2
GTAGTCAGTAGTCAGTAGTCAGTAGTCAGTAGTCAGTAGTCAGTAGTCATTAGTCATTAGTCAGTAGTCATTAGTCATTAGTCATTAGTCATTAGTCAGTAGTCAGTAGTCAGTAGTCAGTAGTCAGTAGTCAGTAGTCATTAGGAATTCTTGTCGGGGCGGATTTTGTAGGGACGAGTTCACAGATATCTTTGATGCACATCGAAAATATTTATCAACTCGCCCTCCCCAACCAAAGATTTATCTAAGCGATTATGTTTAAAACTGCCCCGACTAGAAACCAGGGCTGATCCTGATATTATGCTTCGACAACAGTGTGACCGCAAGCAACTACAGCCTGTTTAATAGACTCTTCCGAGGCTTTGGCATCCACGGTGACAGTCTTGGCTGCTATATCTACATCGACTTTAGCATCGGATTCAACTGTTTTGATGGCTTCGGTAATAGTGGTTCCGCAGCCGGCACAGACGATCGAGGGAACATGAAGTTTGAGTGGCATAATTAAACCAGATATTGTAGATTGCAGGATTTATTCTGCTTTTATTTTAACCTGATTTCGGTTGGCTTTCATAATATTTGTTGAAAGTTTAGCTGCGGGTAGAGAGTCAGGCATTGCTTTTTGCTGTCTCAGCAGTGGGCTTTCGGTGCAATCCGGCAGGGGTTGAAAACCCCGGTCGGATTGATGATTTTAGTCCCAGCCGAAGTCTCGATCGCACAATTGAGCTAATCTCTGATTGTGCGATCGATAATAGGCCTTCAATTGCTCGTATACTTTCTCGTCCACAGGCGAATATTGAGTAGCGTTGTGTTTTTGGTAGGCTTTGAGTTGGTGCGGCGGCAAGCCTAGAAATTCTAACACGCTGTTGTACGTTACTGCCGGATTGGTATATAAATCTTCGCTTTTGAGGATTAAAAGTTGTTCTTTAGGAAATAGTTTCATCCAAGCTGGGAGTTGGTCGGCGTAGATGCCGCGGCTTAAATAAGAGTGGTGTTGGTGTTCGTAACTAAAGTAAGTTGAGTCGGCTAGGAGTTTTTCTAGTTCGCCTTTTAGTCTTTGGGGTTCTAGGGCGATCGCCTCTTCAAAAGATAATGATTCGTATTTAATCTTAATATAGTAATAGTAGTGGGAAATCGCGCGGTCTACAGGGTTTCTCAGCAAAACTATTAATTTGACTTCTGGACATAAATCGTAAATTCGCTGCGGAACTTGGGGGTGAAAAATGTAATAGGGGCTGGCTTCTCCGGTAATTTTGTGTCCGCGTTCTGCTGCTGTGGGAAATTGGGAGTAATACCATTCTGGGCCTTTGTCGAATTGGAGGTCAAAATAATGTATTTCTTTGACGGCGGCGGGGGCGATTTGGGGATGTTGGGTGAGACCGGTGTAGAGGGATGTTGTGCCGCCTTTTTGAGCGCCAATGATGATGAAATGTGGGGGATTTGGGGTTGGTTTCACAGTTGTTGAATTTTTGTAGCTCTTAATAATCGATCGCCATTTTAATACCCAGCGTGAAAAATTGTTGCTGCCCTATGGTCGATCGACCTCCTAGGGACTGGCCACCGCGCCCGAAGCCTGTCAACTTAACTCGAAAATTAACCCGAAAAACCGCAAACCGTCGGGGAATTAATTCCCTGCCGGACTTGCCGGACTGCGGATTTGACGAAGTTGTTAATAAACCGTATTTTATCAAATGCGCCCCAGCGATGAATTGGAAACGATCGCGATCGCACTTCAATAGCGATCGAAATCACTTGAGGGCTGAACGCTGACAATAGGATAGAACTAGACTAGAGTGGAGTTACCCAGCCCAAATCCTTGCGGAGCAAATCTTTGGGAAAAAAATATATTGCCTGCGAGTTCGATCGCCCGTTTGTCTGTTTTATTTTTTCGCTAAAGTGCACATTTTGTAAATTTCTGCAAGGGTTGATATGGATGTTGTGGAAATTGGGAACAATAAAGGTGGGATCGTACTGTTGAGCAGTAACTACCTGCAATACCATCTCTGAAATTATTCAGGAAGGCGTCAATGTTTAAAAGCAAATTATCCAAAGTTATCGTAGTGCTGTTGCGGCGGATTGCTGGTGTTACCAGATCCGGGGCGAAACGGCTGATGAGAGCAATGCTGCAAGCCCTCATGGCTATGAGCCGCCGGGCAAAACTGCCGGTGGCTGGTTTTGTGTTGCCGACGGTGACGATGGTGTTGCTGGTAGTGATCTTGTTGACGGTGGCGATTACTCTGCGATCGTTCGATCGGGCAAATACGGCCCGTAACGTGCGCGTGAACCAGCAGGTGCTGGCGGCCGCCACTCCCGCGATCGATCGGGCGAAAGCAAAAATTCAGTTTATGCTTTGGGAAGACCCGCAAAAACCGACAGGCACTCCATCCGATCGAGAATTGTACTTGAGAATGGCAAATGCTGACGGAGCTGCGACGGATTTTTATAGCTTTGGGGACGAGGAGCGACTGGTACTTAAAGCAGACCTCGACGGCAACGGCAGTGCCGTGGGTGACGCTAACCAACCTCCTATTCTTGCTGACGACAAAGAAAATGAGTCGATCAATACTGCGTGGAGATATCCCGTAGATACTAACGGTGATGGCACCTATGACACTTTTACTATTTACGGCATATTCTTCCGCAGTCCGAAGCGCAGTGACGCAGGCCCAACTTTAGGCAACTTCACAAGGCCCAGAAAGTCGTTGGAGGCTAGAACGCCACCGACATCGGCCAAAAGTCTCAACCCTGAATGCGTGCAGGGTGGAGGTACTGTCGCTACTTTGGTAGGCGACTCAGGCTGGTACAGAATAGACGGCCCACTTAAAAAAAGTTTTTTTGTTGAGACAGTTAATGTACCGATAACACAGAAAGATATAGATAACGGCTTGGTATTGGACAAGACTCCTGAAGCTTTCAAAGGATCTGCCAGCACAGCCGCTCTGGAATACCAGCAAGACCAACTCCGCATTCCCCTCGCAAACAATGCGGTAGTTTATGAAGACGACTTGGATATATCGCCAGGGCCTCCGCTCAATCTAAACGGGCGGATCTTCACCAATAGTAATTTGTTAGTGACCAACTTAAATGGGGCTGATAAGACGCGACTGTATCAAGTTAGCAGCCCCGATTCTTGTTTTTACGAACAAGAAAATAGCAAAATTGTTGTGGGAGGCAATGTAGTTAATGGCTGGTCTGGCAATACCACTGCCACACAAATTAATCCAGTCAGCGTGCATCTTTTCCAAAAAGCCTCATCACTACCTACAGGTAATGGCAGAAACGCCGCCATGCTGACGGCGGCAAAAACTATTAGCGACAAAGATTCTGAATCCACTACTACCGAGAGCAGTTTGGATGTACTTTACAACAATAAAGCCTATTCCGATCGCCTCGATTCGTTAGTGGCAGCACAGATGGGGCCAGTCTTACCTGCCACCGGCAAGCCAGAGCAGACTCCCCAACCTGGGGACCCGTTTTCGGTGCAAAATAAACCCAGCACCCAAACCAGGAAGCAAGCGCTGGAAGAATATTTTAAACAGATGCTCCGCAAAGTTCCCTTTGCGGAAACAGACTTGGCGTTAAACCCGCCGATTATTGATCCAACAGGAACGCAAGACACGCTGCGACCTGCAAAGCAGACATGGAGCAAGCCGGATGAGGGTAAAACCAATATCAAAGTCTTGCCCCAACTAGCAAAGGGTCAGTTAGAAACAACAACACCAACAACAGATGGTTCGCCGCTACCTGAAGAACTATTGCTGGGCGATCGGGTGATTGCGGGTAACAACTTACCAGCGAAACAATGGGACGACACCAAAAATGAATTTACCAGTGCGCCAGAAGAAGTTCCAGGCAAATGGAATGCTAGCGACACCAGTGGCATTCCCCGCACGAGAACGCCCCAGGTGACAAAGTTGGCCGACGTAGGAGCGACAGACCGCGGTGGTTTCTGGGAAGGAGCAGCAGCGGAAACACCTAAAAATCCCCTGGATGGGGTTGGCGGTCTGCGGGTGATCACCAGTGCAGGAGTTTACGAGCGCACCAATTCTTTTCTGCCGCCTCCCACTTGGATAAATTCAAGTGGTAATTTATTGGGAAATCTCGTAAATGATGCTTACGACGACCCAACTACCACCGCTACTACTGAGAAATACCCCGTTGTGTGGCCGGATACAATGCCGATGTCGCCTCTGGGGGCGGGGTCTAAGGTATTTAACAACAACCCTAATAGCGGTCCGTTGGTTTGGGTTGATTATCCAGCAGCACCAGCGCTGTCATTAGTAGCGGGCTCGGTGATCGATCCTAGAACTCCCCAGTATGCCAAGGGCGATTTGCGGATGCGGGCGACAGCGGTTTATCACTACAAAAAAGACGGCGGCTACGTTCCACCTTTAGCACCAAACAAGCCGGATCTCACTGGCGTTCGGCCATTTGCCTGCGTCAGCAGCTATTACGACCCCAGCAACGCTTCCACAGCCAAAAATTTATCTACACTTCCTGATAATAAAAGCGGCGAGCCTGCATTAGGGACGAGGGGGACTCAAATTGGCTCAAATAATGGGATAGTCTACGGCCCACCGACAAATCGAACACAAGATGCAAAATCAACTCTTGGTGCAGACGGCTTATTAGGCAGCCCCACCCCAAATGATTTACAAAAGCAAGCAAATTACGTGTTTCCTGACGGTAGGTTTGCCAACGAGCCTTTGAGAAACGCGCTACTAAAAGAACCAGGCGATCGCACTCTGGCAGACAAAGCAGCGATCGACTCTACCATGTGCGCTTTAGGGATTATAGCCGCCACCCCCTTACCAGTCAGTTCTGATATTCCTCACGGGGCTATCCAAGAAGTAGCATTTTTGAACGCTAGAGAAATCAAGGCGATCGATCGCGATGACCCCACTACCATCGTTAACGAAGCCTTTACGCTCAGCAGTCCCCTAACAACTGGAAAAGCAAATCTAACAGCCTATTACAACCAGCCCTTAGAAGAACGGCAACCTTTAGAAATTCGTGCCACTCAGATAGACCTCGATGTATTGCGAAAGAACTCAATTGCCGGAGAGCCTTTACTGCCATACAGCGGAATTATCTATGCCAGCCGAGATGACGCGCTGCCCGATCGGAGCGCCCGGATACCCAATGCAGGAGGCACCGGCATAGATGAAGACAGGAGCGCCACCATAAGCCCTACTGACTTCCGACTAGACCCCACTCGCAAGCCTAACGGAATTCTGCTGGTTAACGGTGAAAAACTCGCCAGAGAGCCCAGCCTCCCTCCCACTGTGGCCAATGTAGTTCTGGAAAAAGGGCTGACTTTGGCATCGAATTTGCCAGTTTATGTCAAAGGCAATTTCAACCTTCACACCCAACAAGAATTTAAAGCTCCCTCCCAAACAGAGTTTAAAAGTTCTGCTGATTGGGAGAAGTTTTACAATCGCGTACAAGGCGACCTCAATAAAAACTTTGCGTGTCGCCCAAATGACCCCAGGCTGAGTGGTAAATGTACGACCGGCGACGAATGGCGCCCTGCAAACGTACTGGCAGATGCAGTCACCCTGCTGTCGAAAAATTACCGTTTTGGCTTCCGCAACGAGGGAGATTTTGACCTCAGAAACAATGCGGGCGCTGCTGCTGTACTGCCCCGCAGACAGCAAGGATTTTTCAACAACAACTTTGTTACTAACGGACTTTCCAGCGGAGCATTTTTAGCTAACGGCAATTTAAGGGAAGCAACAAATCCGATAGTTCTGACAGACGCTAACTACGTGGCTACAAATTCCCAGCCACTATGGAGTTCCTACTTCAACAACTTTGTCACGCCGGTGCAGCGCCGCGGGAACTTCCCAGAGTACGTAATGGAAGTTTGTACAAAACTGCCAGTTTCTGCCTGTGGGGATAGTGACTGGTACGTCGATCCAACATTGGCCACAGACCCACCCACAGCAGCAGGTAAGGCAAAAGTTGGTGCATACACAGCCGCTGCTTATCCAGCGGGAACAACTGCAATTCCCCCAATACCAGAATTGCAGCGATTCCCCCGCCGCGTAGCTTTTGAGAGAAAGAGTATAGCACCTTTCGATCTGACAGACCTGACTGATCCAAGGCCCTTGGGTATTAGTGGAGGAACTATCGCAGCAGGTGCGGGCGTTGCAAAAACTAACGCTCTGTGGTTTGCAGCCAAGAGTGGGACTAATGTCGCTTACGATGCTACCAATATTCCCTATCCAATCAACACCAGCAGCACCACTGCTGGCAATTCAGACGGCAGTAGAGTACCTCTACCAACCCTCGCCGCATCAAGCACAGCTCTTGCATCCTTACCAGCAGTAACAGTACCGACAACAGGCTACAGCTACAGTGGGTCGCAGCCGCTATTGATGCCAGTCCCGCAGTTCATGAGTGCAACAGCAGCCAACCCAGGTGCCCCGCGAGGTAGTGCCGCTGCAGACTCAACAGGGTGGATAACCAAGGCTGTAGAGACTACATTCAATATGGTTGTGGGAGCAGGCGACACTCCCTCAAGGAAGCTAAACCCTACGTTGGGTGACTTTAACGGCGGCTTGCAAAACTTGCCCCGATTCTTGGAACTCTGGAACATAGGAACTACTTCTACTAATATCCAAGGGTCTTTCATCCAGCTAAACCGTAGCGCCTTTAATACCGCACCTTATATACCAACTCTGCCGAAGGACTATCTGCCATCGGCCGATCGCCTACGAACTGTGTTCGCCAAATTTTCTAGCCCTACTGACGATCCTGCCGATCCCAGTTCAGACATAACTGTATACAACATATCAGGTAGTCAGATTCCATACTTCAGCCCGCCCACCCGTAACTGGGGCTACGACGTGGGCCTGCTATCTCAGCCACCGGACTTGTTTACCCAAAAGTTCACAACTCCTCCATCAAAACGAACCCCGGACGAGTATTTCCGGGAAGTACCTCGCGATGACGAGTGGATCAAAACTTTGATGTGTTCTAAGGTGGCTGGCGGCACTAACGCCAACAAAAACGCCACCGAAAGCCTCACAACTGCCGATCGAGCTAAATGCTCCACTTAATGCTCTAACTTTCCGCCGCGCAATTACTGGAGTCCTACTTATGACTAAGCGACAACAACACCAAAATTTATCCCAGCCGCGAGATGGTGGCTACACGATTATTGAGTCATTGGTAGCGATGATTGTAGTTTCGGTACTGATGATCGCGATCGCCCCGGTGATGGCTTACTCAGTAGCGACTCGCGTACAAGCGCGGCGGGTGGAACTGGCCACGCAGGCGGCGAGAACTTACATCGACACTCTTAGATCGGGGGCGATCGCGAGTCCAAGTCAGACATATGACCCTTCCGATAATTCCATAATTCCTCCTGCTCCCGCAGACAAAACTAATTTGTACTGTTTTAAGTCAGAGCAAACCGAGGTCTGTGGTAGCAACAAAGACTTTTACGTTCAGGGTATTCGTTCTCTAGGGGCCAAGCCGACAGACACAGGCTATTTCTTAAAAGTCCGGGTTTACAGAGCCGATGCCCCCTTCGGCTCTTCTTTAAAAACCGTACAGCAATCAGTTGCTAATTCAGGACTGGGCGACCCTAAAGCACCTTTGGTGGTGATGCAGACAGAAATTCCACCTACTACAACAGGAAATGCGTCTGCATATCGATCGTTGTGCGATCGACTCCAAAGCACAACCGGCTGTAAGTAATCAACAAAGTCCCCGCGATCGAATTGAAAATCGCTCCCCCATTTGACAAAGGAAACAGTCAAAATGAAAACTTTACTCAGGTTGCTTCTCAAAAGTCAGCACCAACAAAACCGCTCTCGCCCAACTAAAACAGAAAAGGGCATGACTCTTGTCGAGTTATTGGTGGGATCGATTATGGCATTTTTAATCATCACCCCGATGCTCGCCTTTGTAGTCGATATGCTGAATACCGATAGGAAGGAACAACTCAAAGCAAACACCGAGCAAGACATTCAGGCGGCCGTTGATTTCATCGCCCAAGATTTGAGTCAAGCCATTTATATTTACGACGGCGCAGGAGTCAACGCTATCAAAAGTCAACTTCCTGCTCCTAACGATGCAACTAAAACCCCTATTCTAGTATTCTGGAAGCGACAGCTAGTGAAACAATCGATTCCTGTTGATTCTTCTACGGTAAAACCAAAAGATTGCGCCCCAACAAATAACGACGACTATGCCAATAAAAAATGCAACGATACCTATGTACTATCATTAGTTGCTTACTACCAGTTTAAAGAAGCAGATCCTCAGTCTATTTGGTGTCAGCCTTCAGGAGGCACTTGTCCTACCCGCATTGCCCGCTATGAAATTAAGGATGGAATAAGAAAACCTGACCCGACTGCTGCAGATACCATTCTTCCTTACTACAACCTTGCTGATACAAAGACATCTCAACAACCAGATCCAGCTTTTAATAAATATTTTGAATTTACTAAACCCACAGAAAAAGTGACAACTGGCACAGGTTTTGAAGACCCACAGGTACTCGTTAATTACATAGACCACAGTAGTAATACTAATACGAATTTACCAGGGAATGAATGCCAAATGGCTCTTGGTAATCCTACAATCAAAATTGGAACTACAACATCCCCAATCCCCGAAGATACTCTAAAAATAACAGATTCAAATTCCAATCAAACTAACAGTTTCTATGCTTGTGTAGATACAGCTAAAAACACAGCCAGAGTTACGATTAGAGGAAACAGCCTGCGCCGCCTTCAAGCCGACAAGGCTAATTTCAACCCCAACAATTCGGCATTTTTTCCAAGATCGAGCGTACAAGTAAAAGGTCTAAGTGGGCTAGGAAAGTAACTGCCGCTTGAAACGCATTTCTCGATCGCCCGCAGCCGATCGCCCAAACAGGAGAAAACTATGAAAACCCCACCAATATTATTAAAACTTTTGCATAACTCTACCGCCAAATCCCGCCCGAATTTCCACCATACTGCATCCAAAAAGAACGATGCAGGGTTCACTCTTATAGAAGTGCTGATCATAGTCCTGATTTTAGGCATATTTGCTTCCATCGCCGCTCCGAGTTGGCTGGGATTCATCAACAGACAAAGAGTCCGCACAGTCAACGATCGCGTTTTGCAAACCCTGCGAAGCGCACAAAGCGAAGCCAAGCGAAATAAGAGCGATCGAGTAGTTACATTCCTTGCAACTGACCCGCCAACAGTTACGATTAACGGTAATGCTCAGCAGTTAAATGTTGGAGGCGAAATCAAGCCCAGACAAATTACACTTTTGACGAACAAACAGACTGCAACCCCAGCAAACTCAATTACTTTTGACTACCAAGGTAATCCCGCAGCAGGTACAACTCCATTTGTGGTAACAGTTGCTCCAGTTGGAGGCGGTACAAAGCAGTGTGTAATTGTGCAAACTCTCCTAGGAGGAATGAGAACTGATGAAGGAATTAATTGCCCACCACCATCCTAGTTTTCAATAAATTTAATTTTAATCTCTAACAGCGATTCCGCGCAAGTTCAGAATTGCTCAAATATATTAATACCAATTTAAAAAAGTCTTGCTAAAATCCTCAATTTTATAGTAACTATCAAAATCTCGCCTCCCCAAACTTAGGCCAAGCTTTTTTGAAAGAGTCAACTCAACCTCAAACGTAGTTAGGATCGAAAACTTAATCACCTAAACATCTGCCACACTCCACTCTCCTGCAGGTTGCCCGATCGAAGGAAGCACAGCCTCCGCACCTGCATTACCAGGCAGAGCCCGATCGCCAGCAAAACGTCGCTATGAAAGCCTTTCGAGCTTTAGTGCGATCGCAAATTTAGCAGCCCCGCAGCCTCTCATTCACAGCAGATGCCATCCCCCCTGCAACCTCCCAATATGTATGTAAATTTTATTTAAGCGCCCTATACATTAACCAAACTCAAGAACTAAAATAAATAAAAAATAGCGCCTCCTAGCTATTTTTTTGAGCTAAATATCAAGGAGTGCATTGACGTGTCAATACATAAAACGCTCAAAGGCAGAACCGCTGCATCTGCCGCAGGTTTTACAATGATTGAAATGTTGATAATTATAGCAATAGTGGGGATATTTTGTGCGATCGTCACCCCCTCTTGGCTAATGTTCATCAACAACCACCGTTTGAATGTATCAGTCGATCGGGCTTATTGGGCAATGGAATCAGCCCAAAGCAACGCCAAACGCGACAAAACCTCATGGCAAGCCAGCTTCAAAGAAGTTGACGGAAAAAACGTACAAGTAGCAATTCACAAATCCGACATTTCCCCAGCCCAACTACCAGCCCACCAATGGAAAAACCTAGAACATCAAATTCAAATACATACAGCTATAAACGACAAAGGAGGATATGAGACAACACTGCTCAAAGTAGATGAAAACAACAAACCCACAGACAAGGGAACAATCCGGCGGGTCACGTTCAACTTCCGAGGTTGCGCCGTTTATAAGGGTAGCGACGAATGCGGCCAAACAAGCCTAGAAGCAAAAGGGAGACTAACACTATTCCATCCCGATTTAAAAAATAGCGAACGCTGCGTCATCGTCTCTACACTTTTAGGACATCAACGCATCTCCCAAAGACAACCCAAAGCTCAAGACCAAAGATATTGCTACTGAGCTCTAGGGTGCGTCAGGGAAAACGATATTACCCACAGTCAGGAGACGGCAGTACCGTGTCCCTACAAATGGGGCGATCGATCATTTTGTGGTAGGGAAACGGCATTGCCGTGTCCTCCATCGCCCCACCGGGCGATCGTTATATTCGATCGCCAGATCGATTTTACCCATTACCCAAAATCAGGAGACGGCAGTGCCGTGTCCCTACAAATTGGGTGATAGTTACATTCCATCGGGCGATC
>NZ_JAUBTN010000108.1:0-10471 GCF_036705055.1 Microcoleus sp. CZ3-B2
CAATAACCAATAACCAATAACCAATAACCAATAACCAATAACTAATAACCAATAACCAATAACCAATAACCAATAACTAATAACTGAGGAATTATAAAAAAAATGGGCTTATTTGACGATTTCAGCCGCTTTCTAGAAACCAAATTAGAAGAATTTTTACGCAGCAATCCCCATCTGGAATTGCAAGCAATAGAAGAACAACTGAAGGAACAAGAAGAAGATACTCTGCGGCTGATTCTCGAAATCCAGAAACAAGAAAAAACACTGCAAGCAGAAATTCTCTTGGCCGCCCAAGAAATTCAGCGCTGGAACGATCGAGCAAACAAAGCTAAAGCAGCTCAAAGGCTGGATTTAGCTCAAGCAGCCCAAGAGCGACAAGCGGCTTTGCTGCGTCAGGGAAATCAGCGCTGGGGACAAATGCAGGGCTGCAAAGAACGAATTGAAAGAGCAAAAGAACTGTACCGCCAAATTCAATTGCGGCGAAAAGAAGTTCGCTCAAAAGCAGCGGAAGCGGCTGTGGCCGCGGCCGCTCAAACTACTACTAAAGCAGAGCAGAATTGGGATACCAAGGGTTGGAATCAAACCTATAATTATAACAGTTTTAATGCTGCAGACCCTCTCGAAGACAAGTTTCAACACTGGGAAGCTCAGGAAGAACTCGATCGCATGAAGCGCAATATAGGCAGATAATTATCTATAGCGATCGGACTAAAGGAACAGACCATCGTCACAAAAAAAGGTTTGTAGTGCGGAATTGCATACGCTTGCTTGGCGGAGGACTTAAGTCCGAACTACGAACGAATCTGATTGCGGTCAATCGATCGGACATCAGAGGACCCATCAATCAAAAATTTATGCAGCAAGTCTATTTGAGATTAAATAGCATTCTAAGATTGTAGGGACGATTTTGGCAAATCCAGCCTGTCACCCATAATATAGAGAAATAGTCGCCTTCATGGCATCATAGAAACTTGTCCCTCACATAACTGAAATCGATGACAGCTCAAAACTCCCCAGTTTCCCCCATCACTTGGAAAGAAGACCGAGTTCTGCTAATTGACCAAAACCGACTGCCGCAAGAATACGGTGTAGTCGAAATTAGCCACTCTCAAGATATGGCTGAGGCGATTAAAACTATGATAGTCCGAGGTGCTCCGGCGATCGGCGTAGCGGCAGCCTACGGGATGTATTTGGGCGCGAGGGAAATCGAAACGGGCGATCGCACCGAATTTCTCGCTAAACTAGAACAAGTTGGTGAATTATTGCGATCGACTCGTCCCACAGCCGTTAATTTGTTTTGGGCGATATCCCGAATGCTCAAAACCGCCGAAAAAACTAGCGGTTCCGTCGAACAAATCCAAAAAACTTTGTTAGAAATGGCCAAAACCATTCAAGCCGAAGACTTGCAAACTTGCAAAGATATCGGCGACAAAGGCTTAGAAGTTCTGCCAGCAACACCCGAAAAATTGAACTTACTAACTCACTGCAACGCCGGTGCCTTAGCTACAGCAGGTTACGGAACAGCATTAGGTGTAATTCGTTCTGCTTGGCGAGAAGGCAGACTCGGCAGAGTTTTTGCAGACGAAACTCGCCCCCGTCTCCAAGGTGCAAAACTCACAACTTGGGAATGCGTGCAAGAAGGAATTCCCGTCACATTAATAGCCGACAATATGGCCGCCCACTGCATGAAACTCGGCATGATTCACGCAGTAGTTGTCGGTGCAGACAGAATCGCTGCTAACGGCGACGCAGCCAATAAAATTGGTACTTACAGTTTAGCAATTGTTGCCAAAGCTCACAACGTCCCCTTCTTTGTCGCCGCACCTTTATCAACAATTGATTTTGAACTTTCAGACGGCAGCCAAATCCCCATTGAAGAACGCGATGCTGTGGAAATGTATCAAGTTGGAACTACGCGAATTTGTCCAGAGGGTGTAGAATTTTACAATCCCGCTTTTGACGTAACTCCGGCCGAATTAATTTCAGGAATTATCACGGAACACGGCACGGTTGCTCCTGGAGAGTTGAAACAGTTTCAAGCAAAACAATTAGTTTAATTGTATGTTACTCACCCGCTCTATTCACGCAAAGTTGTTGCAAATAATCCCGCTTTTGTCAAGTAGGTTTGCCGATAAATTTCAGGGAAAGATTGAGGGAGAATTTTTAGGGGAACGCCAAACAACTGTTAGGACAAAGCAGTTCTGTTTTCCTAGCGCGACTCAAATTTGCAGCAATGTTACAAGCCGGATTCGTAGCTGTCGCAATCGGCAGAGGAAAGTTGCGATCGCAGCTATAACTTTGCCAGTTGTTTTTGCTACAGTCGCTCAGGCTCAATTGTCGCCAACCTTGAAAGCTCAGGAATCAGCAGCTAAACAATATGTGGCAGCGATGAATAAAGGTCAGCAAGCCTACTATGCAAACAATACGGGTTTTACAAGTTCTGTTGCCAATCTAGGTCTAGGTCGCATTAAAGCTGACACAGTTAATTACAAATATTCAATTAATACCGGAAACAAAGCTGTATTTAATTATGCAGTGTCGAACCAAGCTAATTTTAAAAGTTTTGTGGGAGGAGTTTTTTTAGTAGGCAACAAGAGGCAAACAATTTTGTGTGTAAATGTAGCTAATGGCAAGATTAAACCAGCCAATCCCATTAATACTAATGGGGTTTTAAACTGTGCTGCTAAAACAGCAAAAATTGTTAAGTAAACTATCTTTAATTTATGTGTAACTTAGCAGATAATTGGATTGTTAGCGCAGATATTGCTAAGGAATTGCTGTCAGGCAGAGCTACTCTGCTGGATGCTCGTGAACCTGTGTTAAAGTGGTTTTGCCGTCTGCCGCCAGCTATTCCCGTAACTTGGCAGCAATTTGCCTGTTCCGACTTTCCGCACCAAGGTAAAATTATCGAAGATGATGCAGTTTTAACAGAAAAATTGCAAGCATTGGGAATTTGTCAAGACCAACCAGTCATTGTCATTGCGGATTCCGCGAAAGGCTGGGGCGAAGACGGGCGGATTGTTTGGATGCTGCGAACTTTGGGACACGAAAAAGCTGTGTTTGTCGATGGAGGATATCGAGCTTTTGTTAAAGCTGGAATCGATCGCACAAACCGCACAAATCATCCATCGCAGCCAGGAGATTTTATTGTATCTCGCCGCTCGAATAGAGAAATCAATCGAGATGATTTAAAAGCTATTTTAGGCAATGCTAATTTAGCAGTGATTGATGCGAGGGAACCGCGAGAATATGCAGGTAAAACGCCTTACGGAGAAACCAGGGGCGGTCACATTCCCGGTGCGGTGCATCTCTACTACAAAGAGTTGACAAACAAGCAGGGAAAACTGCTGGAACGCGAGGAAATTGTCGCTATGTTGCAGCAGAAAGGAGTTTCGCAGTCAACGGAAATTGTGAGTTATTGTACTGGGGGAGTTAGGTCTGCATGGTTGACTTGTGTCTTGAAAAATTTGGGATTTAATGCTAAGAATTATGCAGGTTCAATGTGGGAATGGTCGGCTTCGCCGGCGGATAGCTATCCCCTGACAAAAAACTAAAACTAGCAATTAGAAATTAGTCCTAGGGTGCGTCAGAAGAGAGTCTCTTAATTACCGATAAAAGAAACCTAGCTGACGCACCTTATTCAGCCAATTAGTCCTAGGGTGCGTCAGAAGAGAGTCTATCAATTATCGATAAAAGAACCCTAGCTGACGCACCCTACTGAAGCCAAAACCCAATGATTATAATGGGCATTTAACCTTGACAAATCGGCGGGTTTCACGTTGCAGCATCTCAACCGACTTGTTCGATATACTGAGCGAGATCGTCGCGCAGGCGGCTGAGTTCGGCTTCGGTGGTGACGCGCACGCGATCGTCCCTAACCGTAATCAGCACTTTCGCAGCAAAAGGAGTTGGCCAGATATTCGGGTTGCAAAAAACCTCCAAAAATACATCCCCCGCATACCGATATTCCATCGGTTTTTGGGGAGAAGCTTTAGCGCCAGCGGTTTTGGCTGCTACAGCTTTCAAGCTTTCCATCAAAGCTGCAATCTCGCTTTGCAAATCCCGCGCGGCTTGCGGGGAAAAGCTAAAGGAAACAGAACCTTCAATTAAATTCAGTGTCAGGGGAGAAAGAGACATGGGCAATGAAATTTAACATACAATTGTTAATGATAAAAGATATAGTAACCCAAAAGAAGTACCTGCCAGCTAAATTGGACTGCGAGAATGCTATTAATTACAATTTGTCTCAAGAAGCTGGGCAAAATTAATGAATGTAAATCTAACCGCAACCTAGATTCTACAATACTTTTAATTTGCGATCGCTCGATCGGCTTTAAACTAGAAGCCATAACACTTGATGGCCGATCGAGGAGATTTTATGGTAGCCGATAACCGTTCCGAAATCCGCAAGGTTTTAATAATTACCTTATTGCTAAATTTGCTGGTGATGGCAATTAAAGCAGCCGTGGGATGGCTGACTGGTTCCCTCAGTTTGCTGGCAGATGCTTTGCACAGCGTCACGGACAGCGCTAATAATATTTTAGGATTGGTAACTAATCATTATGCCAATCCGCAGCCCGATCGCGATCATCCCTACGGACACCAGAAATTTGACGCTCTCGGAGCTCTGGGAATAGCTGTTTTTCTGGGAATTGCCTGTTTTGAAATTCTCAGCGGCGCTGTTGAAAGGTTGCTCAAAGGTGGCACAGTTGTCAAAATATCCCCAAATGAACTGTGGATATTGCTGCTCGTACTGGGGATTAATATTTTTGTCACTTTTTACGAGCGCAGGGTTGGGAAACGTCTCGGTAGCGCGATTTTGGTGGCTGACGCTCAGCACACGATGAGCGATGTTTGGGTGACAATTATGGTAATTGCTGGGTTGATTGGTGTTTGGCAAGGGCAGGTTTGGAATATACCTCAATTGCAATCCCTAGACGTGTTTTTGTCTTTTCCTGTGGCTGTTTTGGTATTTAGCAGCGGTTGGAAAGTTTTAAGGGAAAATCTGCCTTGGTTGGTGGATGAAATGGCGATCGCCCCGGAAGCGATCCACGCGATCGCAATGGATGTACCGGGTGTTGTCAACTGTCACTCGATCGCCTCTCGCGGTGCGATCGGGCGTCAAGTGTTTATTGATATGCACATGATTGTGAATGCGGCTGATGTAGAAACTGCTCACCAGATTACAGAAGAAGTAGAAGCCCGTTTGGAAGAACGTTTCAGCCCTGTACGCATCTTAATTCACGTCGAGCCTCCGGCTTACGAGTCCGATCGAATTAGCTACGATTCTGGAGAGAATGAAGCAGGAAAGAGGATGCAGGAAGGAGGAAATATCTAGGCTGTACCGGCAGCCAACAGCAGACTCTGGGATTGAGCAAGAAAGCCTTTTTGGGCGATCGGTATTCCTAGATTTTTTGAAATTTTATCAATCGGATTCAAGCGATCGCACTTCATTTTGTGGCGCTTTTCCACAGGAAAAGGGGGGTTTTCCACAGGAAAAGGCAAGTTTTCCACAATAAATTTGATAATTATCGATCGAAAGACTATTGGTACAAGTTGGCAGTTTTTTGGATTTCTACGGCCATTTTGTGTCGCAAGTCCCAAGGTAGCAGAATTTCGACTTGGGAGCCCAAAGCTCGCAACCACCTCAGCGGGTAGTAGTCTGTCACTCGGTAAGTGACTTGATAGTAAGCATCGTCGGTTGGGCGAGACTGGAGGATTTCTAAAAGTGCCGATCGCTCTTCTGGATTGGGAGTGTATTGTGTGATTAATCTGGCGGCGCGATCGTACTCTATGGCTTTACAGGTATGGTGAATGCTGATTCCTTGCAGGTAGGATTGAGCGAAAGCGCGATCGAACCGCAGTACCATCAGCGCGGTTTCTTTATAAAAATCGCAGCCCCAAGCTTCCTTTAACATATCGTTAACTGTTTTGGGAGTTGGCAGGTTATTTTCCTGATATTTTTCTTTGAGTAATTGGGGGACGCGGGTATCTTGCCAATCTAGCGGTTCTATGCGTTTAGAAATAATGCGATCGAGCCGATATTTGTACCAATTGATATCACCTTTGGGAGTGCTGCCGTAGGCACACAAATATTTAGCTCGTTCCATAAAGTAAATACAAACAGGATAAACAACGCACTCCTTAATCAGATTTTGATGAGCGCTGCGATAAGTTAATAGCAAAGGAGCGATATTTTGAGAATCCCACATTTCCTGCAATTCGCTCTGAAATTGATCGACAGCATCTTCTAGGCTGCTAGATTCGGGTACGAGATAATCAACGTACAAAAAGACGCGGTGATTATCTTCATCTCCTGCTGCGAAAACCTGTTCCGCCAACAAAGGCAAACTCGGATCGAGAAAACTAAACATATCCAGATAAATCTGTGCTTTATAACTCAAATTGCTCTCTGTATTGGAGTTTTCCGATCGATCGAATATTGACGGGATTGTTTCTACTCGGCGATAATTCTTACTTCGGCCCGGAGCATCATTTATTAGTTGCAGCAAATTCCGACTCACCAGCAAATCGAAATCATTTTGCAGAGATTTACGAACTTGAGCGAATAATTTTTCTGCCAAAAGTTCGTCTAAATCGATCTCGGAAATTGCGAGCTGTTTTTGTAAAGAGTGCCGCCACTCATTTACAGGCACATCCCATTCGATCAACCACTGTTTGGTTGTTTTGTTGCAGGCGCAATTTGGCTCTGGATAGTTGGCAATATCTGCTTGCTTTTCATCTTTGTAATTCTCGCCAAAGAAAGCGGCGCGCCAATCGGCATAGGTGAAGGAATTTGCCAGGGCATTATATGCTTCGTCGCTGTACAGCCAAGTTAACAAAACCCATAACCTGATGGCGCGGGTCAGATTTTGCATTTGGTCGAGGGAACCGTTGGCTAATTGTTGTAAAATCTTGGGGTTGGGGGGATTGCCAAAGGTTTGGTTCACGGTGGGTTTGAGGGATTGGTGTTGTGTTTTTATAGCGTAAGGGCTAACGGAAGGGGGGTCTTCCTATAGGATGCCATAATCGGCGTGAAAGTTGAAAAAGACGGAGAAACAGGCTTTATGAGTACATCTGAGTTCGACAAGTACAAAGTTGACCACCTATTTTTGCTGGTTGGCGAGAATCCTTTGCCTAACTATGTGGCTGCGAGACTTTTGTTAAATCCAGGAGGTACGCCCTACCTTGTGTATACGACTGGTACAGAGAAGCCAGCCAAGCGTCTGCAAACAATATTGAGTAGCGAACCAATTGGTTTAAAGACTGCTCAACTTGTGCCACTAAATGATGGCGAAGCTGATGCCTATCAGATTCAAAAGGCAATTCGCTCTAAGCTAGAAACTATCAAGGATGGAAAGATTGGGTTAAATTATACGGGCGGTACGAAGGCGATGGCTGTACACGCTTACAGAGCAGTTTTTAGCAAAGAGCGTCCCCAGACTGTGTTTAGCTATCTTGACCCGCGCAAGCTAGAGATGTGCATAGACAGCGAGAACACTCCCATCAAACCGATCAAAGTTAAACCAGAAGTGATTCCCGTCGAACTTGCCAAAGTGTTTCAAATACACGGATGGACGTGGCAAGACAAATCAGATCCTATTGACAAGCCGGAATTACCTGAAGCTGCAAAAGCCTTTGCTGAATTTCATAAGAATGGTGATTTAGTGCAACTATGGCGTGATTGGTGTAATGAAGTTTTGCGGAAAGCAGCAAGAGATGAAAAAGATAAAAATAAATGGAAAAAGGAAACTAAGCTAACAGAGATTTCTACTTTGAGCCTTGAGAAACTGAAATCTAAGGAAAACATCATGAGTACCTTGAGTCATTTAGGAGTTGTGGGTGAAGATTTATCACTTCATGCTATCAAGGAGAAAGGAATCAAAAGCTTAGAATCTGCCTGTAAATGGTTAGACGGCGAATGGTTAGAGCATTATGTTTTACAACAAGTCCAAGAAATTCCTGAAGAGTTATTTATTTACGATAGCGCTACTTCATTTTGGATTCGGAATCCAATCGATCCGAAAAATACTAAATTTCAGTTTGATGTTGCCTTCATGCGAGGATATCAGCTCTTTGCGATCTCTTGTACAACTATCGCTCGTAAATCTGATTGTAAATCCAAGCTATTTGAAGCTTACATCAGAGCGCGACAACTCGGTGGGGATGAAGCGCGAGTGGCTCTAGTATGTTGTGCTAGCGAGAAAGATGTTAACGCCCTTGAAACAGAAATTGTAAATGTTTTTAATCCGGCTCCCGAAAGTGGGCAAAGAAACCACAAAATAGCCGTATTTGGACGTGATGACCTAATGGATTTAGCGAGCAGGATTGGAGAATGGATTCAACAAAATGATAAGGATGCAAGATGAAAAAATTTACTGTCACTGTACTCGACACAACGGGAATTCAACCCTACATTTTCGGTAGTAACCGCCTGCGCGAAAATATTGGTGCATCTTACCTAGTTTCTCAAGCAACAGATGACTGGGCTAGAGAAGCTTTACATACCTTCGCGCGCCAAGATGTAAATCGCAAAGTTTATGCTTTCAATCCTAAAGAGCCTGAAAAACATCAACCGGATGCCAAACCACGTATTGAAGATGATGGACTAGCTGCCGAATTAGTTTATGCAGGTGGCGGTAATACAGTCTTGCTATTTTCAGACAAGCAATATGCGGTAGAATTTACTCAAATTTTGAGCAAGCGAATCTTAGAAGAAGCACCAGGAATTAATCTTGTAGCTGTTCATCAAAAATTTGATTGGGATAGTCAATCTCTATATGATGTCGTTCAGAATTTGATGAAAAATGACTTGGATGCCAAAAAGCGAAGCCGTATACCCTCTGCACCATTGCTAGGTTTGGGTGTGACAGCTACTTGTCGATCGACTCAGTTAGTTGCCGTAAAGATGAGCGAAAAATTTGAGGATGATGAACCCTATCTTATTTCGACAGAGATTGATGCAAAACTCAAAGTTGTTTCTAAAGCTAACAATAAGCTGCAAAAAATGTTTGCCTCTGCTTTAGATTCCTATAAATTCCCTCTAAGAACCGACAAAATGGGTCGTTCAGAAGGAGATTCTAGCTATGTTGCTGTAGTTCATGCTGATGGCAATGGTATGGGTAAACGGTTTCAAAAGTTTGGCAAAGATAAGTGTAATCGAGACTACATTATCGCTATGCGCCAACTATCCCACAGCGTCAATCAGGCTGGTATTAATGCACTGAAAGAAGTGGTAGAGATACAGGTTAAATCAATTAAGGTAGATGCCGATGGAAAAAGAAAAGTCAAGGGTAAGTTTGAGCTCAAAGATAATTACTTGCCCTTCCGTCCTCTAGTCTACGGTGGTGATGACATTACCTTCGTTTGTGATGGAAGATTGGGATTAGAACTCGCCGCCATTTTTTTGCAAGAATTTGAGAAAAAGCTAGTTGTAGGGAATGAAAATGGTAAAAATCCTCTCACAGCCTGTGCAGGAATTTGTGTTGTCAAAACTCATTATCCCTTTGCACGCGCTTATCAACTTAGCGAAGATTTGTGCCGAAAAGCTAAAAAATTTGTTAAAGATGAAGACAAAGGAGATTTCTCAGCTTTGGATTGGCATCTAGCAGCCAGTGGCTTAAGTGGATCGATTTCTGAAATTCGCGATCGCGAATTTCAAGTACCCGCAGGTAGTTTATCAATGCGACCTGTAAGTTTGAAAAAAGAAATCGATAGCGATTGGCGTACTTGGGAGGGCTTCACAAAAGTAGTCAAACACTTCAATGAAGATGAGGAATGGAACGGTCGTCATAATAAGGTGATTGCTTTAAGGGATGTACTGCGACAAGGAATTGATGCAACTCAGAAGTTTCTCAAAAACTACAGAATAAAACATGAGCAACTACCTCTTTTTCCAGAATTTAGCGGTCAAAGTAAAGATTTAGCTGAGAAAGGTTGGCTAAATGGAGTTTGTGGTTACTTTGATGCTATTGAAGCGATGGAATTTTATATCTCATTAAAAGAGGAGTCAGATGCCAATTTATCAACTGAAAATAAAACTGCTGAGTGATACAACTTTTGGGCGGGGAGATGGAGTCGCAGGTTTAATTGACCAAGAAGTCGAACACGATCCTTTTGGTTTTCCTTACTTGCGGGGACGCACTCTCAAGGGATTGCTGAGCGAAGAAAGCGATAACTTAATTGCAATATTGACTAATCATCGCCCATCTTGGGAAAGAGTTGCTTGCAATTTGTTCGGTACATTGGGCAGTACCATAGGGACAATGGGTGCAGTTCATGTAGGTGATGCTTGTTTGCCAGAGGATTTACGTCAAGCTGTTGCTTTCCAGATTAATGATGAAAAAAAGTTAACAAAAACAGAGGTACTTAATTCGCTAACAACTATCCGCCGTCATTGGTAACAAGTTAGAAAGGAGTAGATTTTGTCAATACCCCTTTGTGCATAAATATAATTGGGTAATAATGATAA
>NZ_JAUBTN010000109.1:0-9963 GCF_036705055.1 Microcoleus sp. CZ3-B2
GGCACATCTTTAGATGAACTTATCTGTGCCTACTGCGCTCAATAGTGTCTCTTTTTTATTTGAAATGACTATAACTGCATCAATAATAATACGATCGATTTCTTCCGAGTGGCGATCGTATGATTAAAACAACGGTTAAAAGATGAAAGCCAATGATGACCAGCCTGAATGTGGATACGGCACTGCTACAAGAGGCGATCGAACTACAACGAGAAAATTCGCTGGAAACCTTAGTTGAAATCGCCTTGCGCGAATACATTCAACGCCGCAAACAACCGCAGTATCTCGAACTTAGCTTTGGAGAATCTCTCGGTGCATTTCTGGAAAAATATCAAGTTCACGAATTGAGCTTAAATCCCGATCGAATTTGGGAAGATGTTCGCGCCGGAACAAAGCATTGACTTTAGTGCGGATAAAAGGACTTGAATTAACACTTAGGCTTCAAATTACGATTTTCCGCCGTCCTAGCGCTTTTCTCTACTCACTCTGAAAGTCCTGTCTTGCACTTGAGCGAAGACTGAGCTACTTGATGTATGGTCTATACAGCAAGCAAACTCAACATTTTAGAGCTGGGAGCGAAAGATGAGCGAAAAGTTTAATTCAGTCACAACAAATACTACCGCCGACTACCTTATCGGCTACGAGCGGATTTTGGACTATTTCAAGCAAGCCCAGAAGGAATGCCCTAAAGGAGTAGGACTCAAAAGAGACAGCAAAGCTAGTGGGGGTTACATAACGCTTCAGTTCAAGTTAGGTAACAAGCGGGTCAACAAAACCTGCGGGTGCTATCTGACGATGCAGGGTATTACTGACGCTACGAGAAAAGCTCATTTAGTCGCTAATGCTCTAAGCTCGTTCTCTAGTGAGTCTCAGTTTTTAGCGTGGTACGATGATACGATTCTAGAAAAAAATATCATCAAAAATGATTTGATGACGTTTGGTGATGCGATAGCAAAAGTAGAGAAAGATTACTGGGATGGACGTACTAAACGCCGTCAACAGCGCGACAAAAATAGTATCAGTCAGCAGAATACTTGGGATGCCGTTTACGGTCACGATTACAAGCTTTTACCACGGAATACGGTTGTCAACTTAACGGATATTCTGTCGGTAATCAATAGTAAAAAACAAGGCAGTAAATGTTTTAAAAACTGCTTGTGTGCCATGAAAAAGTTAGCTGAAGTTATCGGCAATACTGATATACTCGCTCATCTCAAGGAGATTGACGGAAGACAAACGGAGTTTAGAAAAGACCTGCAATCAGTATCCATTGACGAATTTATTAAATTCTGTGAAGATGTTTTAGATGTCCCTCTTGGCAATAAACGATACAATTTAGAGCAGCGACGCTGTTGGTTATGGGTGTTCTCAATGCAAGTGGTGTATGGTTTTCGAGTACACGAAGTCTTTGCTATTCAAAACATTGACAAATCATTTAAGACAGAGGATGGAATTATTATTCAGGCACTGACCGAGCCAGACAACGTGAGAATGATTGCTGTAGTGGGCGACAAAACATCACTAGATACAACGACTAAGACTGGCTACCGACTGTGCGTACCGATGTTAGCACCGACTCATCCTGACTTAATAGAGCGTTTAGGAATCAAGTCGGGTAAACCACCTGAAATCTGTTTATTGTCAGATAGTCCCAAAACAATTGCTGGCATATACAGTCGCCGTGCTTGGACTACTTTGAAAAGATGGAATAAAGGTTTTACTCAGTCTCACGCTTTACGTCATTTGGCTAATCTTAATGGTCAGATGGCTGGGATGTCTCAGGAGACGAGAGCCAAAAATTTGGGACATTCAACGCAGATGAACGAAGGCACTTACAAGAAGCGAGCTAATACCAAAACGACAATTGATTTATTGACTCGATTTACAAAGGAAGCTATTCCTTTGAGTAGCGCTATTCAGGTGCTCAAGCAAATAGGAAGCGACGCACAATGTATTAGATTATTGGCTGCTATTTACGGCATTACTCCCGACGAAGTGATAGAGTTGCTTGCCGAATAATTGGAAACAAAAGTTTACAGTCTCTGTGTTGACAGATGGCTGTGAAACTGCGATCGTATGTAACTAAGGAAGATTTGATGCGCGACTGACTAGCGTACCACCGCTAACCAAGTCACGACTTCCCCAAACCGTTTATCAGCAACGTTTGGAGCCTAAATATAATGCCACATTCAGCCGATTGTCCCAAGAGGCGATCGCAACACTTAACGTTTCCGGGTGCGGGGGCTAGCCATGACTGAGCCTCCCGTACATTACCGCCGCATTGACAAACTCAAGGCGATCGCTTTCGAGCGCGGTTTCACCAACGAAGACGCAAAGCAGTTTGGGAAGCTTTCCAAGACTTCCACATGGGAAGCGCTGCTAGAGCTTTATCTTGTTGACGGCGAATCACTAGACAGTGTAGACACTGTAGACATTACTCTCAATGTTGTAGACACTGCAGACACAATACCTGAATCCTTTAATACAGAAGCTGTAGACAGTGTAGACACTGGCTGGACTAACGACGGTTCCTTCCCCGTCTGCGACTTTACCCGCCAGACTTCCACCAACTTTTTAGAATGGGTTGATTTTTCTCAACTCATCGCACTTGTACTCGCATCGGCGGGGGTCTTTGTGCTGGCAATGTCAATGTGGCGACAAATCAATCCTCTCAATCTGTTTCCCCCAGTTCGCATCAACATTCAAATCGGAGCAGCAAAGTAATGGGTTTCATGCAAAAACTGTTGAGCGGTGGTAGCAATCAAGCTGCTACCCAGTCCGGCGGTGGAATTGTCCACGACGGAACACACGCAATCGACAAAAATAAAGTGATGGCCGCCACCTCAGCGGATGCAATCAGCCCGTTAAACCCCGGTAAATTTGCAGCAGGCGAGCGCTCGGTTCCCATCATTCAGAAGCCTCGCTATTTCACCGAAGAAGAAGCGGATGCAATGAAAGAGCTTGCCAAGCAAAAGACCGAGGGAGCCAGACAGTCCAAGCGCGGTTATGAAGCTGCGGGGAAGATTGAAGAAGCTGATGCAAAAGTTCACAAGTACCACCGCAAGTATGAAGGCGTGGTGGCTGACAACGAACTCGTTAAAAAGCGCGCTGATGCTCGACTTGGCAAACACTTACACGCTCAACGCCCTGCCTATGCTCGGCTTGGAATGAGTCTCGACCAAGCGGCCAGCAATGCCGAAACTCGCATCGGTGAAATTAGAGCCAAACTGCAAGGGGCGAAACCATGACAAAGGCGATCGCAATTTTCAACGATTTTTTGATGGTTGCGGTTGCCTCTAGCTTTTTCTGCTGGCTGGCTTCCTTGCATCCTCAAGCCTTGGCGCTCGTCCGCGCTGCTTACATAATTTTTGCTGTGCTGTGGATGCTGAGCTGGATGCTCGACGATTGGCTGATTGCACGGCTCAAAATCAAAGCGCTCGATTTGCAGGGCATTTTGTGTCTAGCATTTGCAGCCGTGGCGATCGGATTGGGGGTGATGATATGTCGCTCTTAAAAATATCGGTGCTGACGGTTTCGAGTTTCACCCTTTGGCTAGCGCCACCGTTTATCCTCAGCCGAAAGATTCCTTTGCACAACTTGACTACAGGATTGGCCTTAATCGGCTCCTGGGCTTGCTGCTTTGAAGCTCGCAGGGTTGCCGTCAAACTCAACCAAGTTGAGGAATTCGAGGCAATGAAAAACGCGGCAATTAACGCTGATGTCGCAGATGAGCTGGCAACAGAGATTTATGTCTCCGAACAGCAACGGCGCATAGAAGCTGAGGAAATTCTCAACACGAATCAGCGAACAGGACGCGAAAACGAGACAGAACTCAATTCGATAAAAGAATCACTAGAACTATTGCTGAATAAGACTTCTGGCGATTCTGGAGAATTAACAACCATTGATTTATCTGCTAGGCAGCGCGAACAAATCGAATCAATTCTGCAATGTCACGCCAAAGGCATCCACGGAAAAAATAAAATCCTCAAAGAAATTTGGGGCGTGAGCCCCGGTAGCAGTCAAGCTTACCGCAACGCAAAGGCTGAGTATGAATACTTACTTCCATTTATTAAGGAGGAAAAAGAAGAATGAAAGCGCGGGCCGGGGGGGGGCTGGTTTAGGGTCTGCCCCCCGGCCGCACACACCCAGAATTTAAGGCGCCGCAGGCAACCGGAACCGAGTAATACCCGGTACACTCTTTAATAAGTAGAAAAAAAGCTTAATAGATAATGTTAGTTAAAAAATAGGATAAAGTAGATAGTAAACAATTCACCATCTACTTTGATATGTTTTTCAGCTATTTGACTCTCTAAGCTTTCAGGCTTATTCACTAGCGGGATTTTTTCGATGTTCCGCTAGCAAGCTCTGCTGAAGTTGCACAGACTCCGCCGGAACTTCGGAAAAATAGCCGCAACCCTCTGGCACGTTGTACGATTTAAAAATTGGTGGAATCCTAGCCTTGAGCGATCGAGGTGCATCCAGTAGGCAGCCCAAGAAATGCTTTGACAAGAGAAAGAGTAGGCGCGATTTGTACCAGTTCGGCTGTATGAATCCGGGAATCTCCCAAAGTAGGTTGTTAGGAGGGGCGGGTTAAAACCCGGTAAACAGACGGCCCGGTGATGAGCGCCGTGAGTGCATACGACTCACACATTGAGCTAGATTCGATTCTCATTTGCACGAGATAACTGGCTTTTTATCGGATAGGGAAAGGAAGCAAAACAATTTATAGTCTTGCCTTTCAACGATATAAAGCTCGTTCCAATTCGTGCTTCAAGCTTTTAAAAATTCAAGTAAACACCAAAAAACCGCTGCTCTTCAAATTGGAGTCTGATGCTGCAACGGCTTTTGGTACTAAACCCGCTTTTTAGGGCGGTAAATTCATGAATTCATCATACCCCAATGGGTCAAATTCTGCATCCCAAAATTCAACCTTCATCAGCCCCAAACACCTCGCCGAGTGGGTTGAAGGTTCAGCCGTATCAGAAGCGATCGCCCGTCTCAATATCGAATCGCTAGAAGCCAAAGAACTCAACGAACGCATCCAGCCCAAAGAACCAATCAAAACAGGTGGTTGGTGGTGTCGCAGCATCAACTGGCGCACTGGGGTAAAAACAGGGAACCGCTACGGACAGGGCAAGCCGGACCAGCCGCACCAACCAGAAGGGCAAAAACCGCGCAAATACCTAACAGCATCAGGGACTGAACCCGACGCAATCTTTCTAGCCATGCCAGACAGAGATTACTGGTTCAAGACTCGCAACGACCTCTCTGTTCCCCGGCACTGGACAGAAGGGGTTAAAAAGGCTGGCTCTGGACTGAGCATCGGCTTAGCAACCATTGCTTTGACAGGAGTTTGGAACTGGGGCAAAAACGGGCAACTAGCAAAAGAGGTTGAAAACTGGGTGCAACCCGAAACTGTTCACTACATAGACTTTGATTCTGACTATGCGGGCAACTCATCTTGCCGTGCAGCCATTTTGAAGCTTGGCCGCTTGCTAGAAGAACGCGGATGCGAGGTCTACATAACAACTTGGGATGCCCAATTCAAAGGGATGGATGACTTTATCAAAGCTAACGGTGGCGATGCCTTCAAAGAGGCTGTAGCGAACGCGCCAACCCTAGACAAATGGGAGAAACAGCTCAAAAAAAGCGATCGCAAAAAAGCTGCTTTAACCCCTAATAAATTTCTTACCTCTCACGCGCATACGCGAGAAGATGTAGTATGCCAGAAGTATGACAGTAGTGCAAATGACTACATCCCTGATATAGCACCGCCTCCAGAGCTTAGTTACGTCCAAAAGGCGGAGGCTTCACTGTACTCTGAGGGGCATTGGGTGTCGATTGCGGGTCAAATTTACCAATTTGCCGACGGTTATTATCAACTGCGGTCGGAACCTTCGGAAAAACGCCGTATCCGTGATTGGCTCAGTACCTATTTTGAGAACGTTAAGGGCGTATACCGCTGCAACCGTGCCAGCTCTGCCAGCATTAATCAGGTTTACGACTGGGTGGTTGCAGGTTTGGCGGTAGAGATTGATGCCGTGAACCCGCCGGGTCTGAACTGCTCTAACGGGGTTCTCAGGATTAATCCCGATGGTTCCCATACTTTTGCCCCGCACAATCCTAAGCAGGTCTACACCTACATTGGTGGCAAATACGACTCCAGTATTAGCCCCGTAGATTGCGATCGCCTTTTAGAGTGTCTGGAACCACAACAGCGTGAAATTTTCCTTAGAACGGTTGCTGCTGCACTGTGTCTACCGCTGGCTCGCCTGAAGATGTCGCGGGTTAAAGGACTGCTTTGTCACGGCGATGGCAGTAACGGTAAGGATACTTTGCGGACTGCTTTGGTGGCGGTGTTGGGACGGGGTGTGACAGGCAAAAGCTTAAAGGACTTTCAGGTTTATGACAGCGGGAGAAAGTTTCCTCTTGCTGGCCTGGAGAATTCTTTGTGCAACTGGTCTAGCGAAAACGCAGACGCGGTGAAACTGGATAAGCTGCAAAGTCTCAAGCAGTTCATCACGGGCGATGAGCTGACAATTGAGCACAAGGGGCGTGGCGAGTATCCGTACAAGCCAGAGGCTATATTCCTTGCTAACTGCAATGTTTTGCCAAGTATCAGCAGTGATGCAGAGGCTATCAGGAGTCGTTACTGCATTTTGAGCTTCAAGAAAACTTACGCGGTTGGGGCTGACTCTGGGAAGGGCCAGTTAGAAGCTGACCCTCGGTTCAAAGAAGACCCCAATTTTATTTTGGAACGGATTGCGCCGGCACTTCTCAACAGGATGCTGGAGCGGATACCGTTGCTGCTGGCTGAGGGGATTAATTACGGCTCTAGTGACGCAGCTTTACGGGAAGCTCAGGAAAAGTCTCAGCATCTGTGGCAGTTTGTCAGAGATATGGGATATGAGGCCGGCCAAGGTGAGCGCGTTTATGCCAAGGACTTGTGGCAAGAGTTGCGGGATTGGTATGTAGAGGCTGGCATTCTTGAGATTGAGGGTGAGAAGGAAAAATTGGTTTGGAACGAGTTGCCGGGGCGCGATACTCCTGTAAAGGCTATCAACCAAGTGTTTGCGCGGTTCAGTGAGTTGTTCCCTAGATTGCAAAAACATCGACACACAGAAAGGGGCTTCGAGTCTCAGCGAATGATGGGTGAAGCTTACTATCTTGGTATCTGCAAACAAAATTCCAAAATAAGTAAAAAATCATCCTCAGCATCCTCAGCACTTGACTCTACGGTACTTTCATCCTCAGCACTGCTTCAGCAAAAAAATTCTGCTGAGGATGGTGCTGAGGCAGTAACCCTTACACAGAGAGCTGCTGAGGATGCTGAGGACGAAAACTCACTTCTTTTGGAGTTATGCAATTCTTTGTCAAAACTCACCCTGTCTCAAAGACAAAAACTGACAAAACTCACCGGCATTCCCTGCTCTGACCCCATCAAAGCATTCAGACTCGGAGACGAAGTGGCTGGTAACAATCCAGAGGACATTAGCTATAACTGGCACGGTCGCATCGTTGAGATTCACACGAGCATCGGTTGCAAGGTTGACTGGCAAGAGCGCGACGGCATGAAGGGCGGACGGGTAATCTCAATGCTCTTCTGTAACCTGCGGAAAATTTAGCCGCTGACTGACAATTGACGGCTAAACTTTATCCCCCTTAACTGGGGGATTTTCATGTCTACAAATCTTGTAGACAAAATGTTGACAGTGTAGACAGTTGCCTGTTATTGTAGACAAATACTGTATACAAGTGTCTACAATGAGTCAAAGTCAAGTCGTATCGTTTAGAGCTTCCGGTCACTTCCTAAACTGGATAGAGGCTCAGAGGTTAGACGGTGAGTCGGTTAATCAAGCAGCACAACGCATTCTCAAGGAAGTCTCAGGTACATCTACAGTGCCGTCTACAACCTTGTCTACAGATTTGTCTACACGAAACAATGATAGCGTCGCGTCTACAAATGTTGTAGACATTGTAGACAAGGCTGTAGCCGATTGTATTGCCCCACTAATTCAACGAATAGCTGCCATTGAAGAACGTCTGGAACAACTCGGTGTTAGCCTACTAGACAACCACTAGACACAGTGCTAGCATATAACTAGACAACCACTAGACACAGTGCTAGCATATAACTAGACAACCACTAGACAGGTACTAAACATGACAGACAGATGCCAGCTTAACTTGAGATTGGACGGTCGCCGTGACTTGCTCGAAACCATTAAAGATGTCGCAGCAGCAGAGGGTTTGAGCGTCAATGCTTGGGTAGTGCGAACTTTAGAGCAAGCGGCCAACCAGGCAGTATCAGCGCCGACAACCCAACATCAAACACAAGTGTCCGAAATTTCGGACATCGAACCAGTGCTAGACAACTTGCTAGACACTAAGCTAGACACTCTGCTAGCGGCTAAATTAGCAGGGATTGAAGAACGCTTGGGAAAATTGAGTGCCTGAGTGACGGCAACGATGAATCACTCAGGCAGGAATTGAAAGCGGCCAACAAGCAACTTACAGAGTGGGATGCAGAACTCAATCAGTTACACGAGCGCAACGGCGATTTGGTTTTAGAAGTTCAGATGCTGAGGCAAGAACTCAAGAAAGAACGCGCCGATCGGGAAGCAAATCAAAACTCAGCTCCGACCGACGCGGATTTTCCAGAGCCGGCAGACTTGCTCAACCAGTTGAAAGCCAGACGCAAAAAGTCCGGGGCAAACTTGGCAGATATAGAGGTGCTTTTGGAAATACTTAGCACCTAAAAGAGCGAAGGATGAGCGGACAGCGTAAGTTTTAATGGCGTAACAAACCTGAAACTATTGATGTACAAAGCATTGAGTTTAGTGCGGATAAAAGGACTTGAACCTTCACTCCTTTCGGAACCAGAACCTAAATCTGGCGCGTCTGCCAATTTCGCCATATCCGCATTTTGACACCGAACTAACATAGCACAGCACAAAGCCATGCGTCAAGATCCAGAAACCCGGTTATTTTTGGACACCGGGTTCAATCATGAGTTATAGCCACAGGAATTTCCGTATATTTGACTCGTCACTTAGTTTTGCCCGATCGCCTTCCAAGTGATTTCGTCAACCACGCCGTCAGCCGTCAAACCCTTATACTCCTGAAAGCTCTTGACAGCCGTAGCAGTGCGAGCGCCAAAAATCCCGTCGATCGGGCCCGGATCGTAACCCTGCATTTCCAAACGCACCTGTAGCGTCTTCACCTTAGAACCCGCCGCGCCTTTAGTCAGAGCAGTTGCAGGATTTGTCGGAACCGAAGCACTCTTCTGAACTCGATCGTCGCTTGGAAGTGCAGCATTGCTTTGCAAACTTTCAGGAGCTGACACCGGATCTGCTGCTAAAGCCGTCCAAGTTTGTTTATCCACAATACCGTCGGAATTCAAACGCTGAGACTTCTGAAAAGCACTCACAGCCGATTTGGTGCGAGAACCATAGGAACCGTCGATCGTCCCGATCGCAAAACCGTGAACTTGCAACCGCTGCTGTATGGCCGCAACTTCAGGCCCATCTGCTCCCGCCGAGATAGTTTTTTCCTTTCTCACAGGCTGCTGCTCCCCTGAATAAAAAGGCTTATTAAACATACCTCCTTGAGAATTTGCCTCCGGCTGTGTAGACGCACCAGGATCGGCGGGACTCACAAAGTCTCTGCGGTATTGTTCCTGCACAAAGGGTTTGGAGTCGAAGGCTGCATTTGCCTTTTTGGTCAACCCAGGAGCGAACAGAGCTAGCAAGCTAAAAATCGTAACAGTAGTTAAACGCATAAGTTTCATCCTGTTGGTAAAGTTTGACAAGGTTTCCCTGTTTTCATGTTTCTCAATCTCATTGTATTACCCGGATCGCTTTCTAAGAAATATCTTTCCAGGCCATTGGTAACAAGTTAAGCTTGTATGCCAGTTGTCAAGGGGAGTTCAGAAGATTTCTCAAAGAAAAATTGATTCTG
>NZ_JAUBTN010000110.1:0-9594 GCF_036705055.1 Microcoleus sp. CZ3-B2
TTTCCTAGCAGCTTCACTATTTTTATTCATTTTACCTCATTTTTAAATAGTCTCATACTTATTTGAAATGACTATATATCAAATCCGTCAGCATCGGAATAGTAAATTAACAGCTAACAGTCAACAGTTAACAAGTAACAGTTAACAGTCAACAGTCAACAGTCAACAGTTAACAGTTAACATCATGAAGAGTGCAACCGGAATTGATATTACCGCAGTCAATTAACTATCGAAAACTCGGCAATTCAATTTCAGCTAGCGATCGACGTTTTTTAGCAGCCCGCAGCGGACTAGCAATCAAAGTCAGCCAGTCTGGTTGCGCGATTGCTGTAGGCGTGGCTTCACTCGATCGCCCTTCTTGAATACCAAAGGTTTCCACAGAATTCAAAATTTGAACCGCCCTGGCCAATTCTTCGCTGCCCGATTTGACAGCAGCAATTTCTGGTTCAGACTCAGTTATCGGTAATTCCGGTTCCTCCACCGCCACCTCCGACTCAGTTACAGTCTCCTGAGTCCGGTAGGTTTCGCTCTCCTGCAATTGAAGGCCGGATACTTGGGCTAACTTGTTGAGTTCCTGATTGGCCGTGGGTTCAGTGTCGATCGCCTCTTCAACAGCCACTGCATCTGGATGCTCTTCGGGCTCTGACCAAGGTTTGACAGGAGAAGCGTTAAAGGCTGGCGGCAGCGGAACTTGAGAGTTTTTGACCGTCGCCAGCAACGATTCTAATTGCTTGTGCGCCAAATCGTCCCCACTGTCAGGCGGCTCGTAAGTCGGCGGCTTCTGCGGCATCTCCAAACTTCTTTCCAAGGCTGCTTTGAATTGCAAAGTGTGGCGCTGCTGGCGGTGCAAGCGCGATCGTAATTCTCGGCAAACATTTTCTGTGGCTACTAGCTGATGAAACTGTTCGTTGTAGCGCTGCACGGTAGACGCACATTCTCGCTCCACAATCGCTAGCCTGGTTTGGCTGCTTGCTAACTTATTTCTTAAACTCTCCACTAAAATTTCTTGACTCTGGAGGGTTTGATGGGAAACTTCCACTTTCCCAAACAGCCGCGTCAATTGTTCTTGAGTGTTTTCGAGTTCAGCAGTCTGCTTTTCTAGCAAGGCTTCGCGATGCTGCCAGTTTTTTTGGGACTCTTCGAGCGCTGTTTCTAGCTGGGCGATGCGCTGCAAAAGGTCGCGGTTGCATTCGTGCAGCGCTTGCATCAGGGTTACTGGGGTCGATCCTTTGGCCTGACGCTGTTCGGCATTACCGAGCAGATTTTTGAGGTTCTCTGAAATCGGCGGTGTTCCCGCTTCGGGAGGCTGTGTCAGAGATTGCAAATTTTTTGTTTCTGCTGTTGTGGGAATGGCATCTACGCTGAGCGCGTTGGGAAAATCTAATGTTTGCCAGTCTTCTTCTGGCTGTTGGGGAACCGCAGGAGTATTTGTCGCAGGGGGGGCGATCGGATCAAAACCCCCAGCAGCGGCCAAATTTGACTGCAATGGTTCGGCATCCGATTGAACAGCAGGGTACGGTTGATGCTGATTAGCTCGAAGATCAGCTTCTGACATAGCTTTTTATCCCAATAGTCACAGGGTCTTTGAAACAGTCTATCCTTATAGATTATCCAAAAAAAAGCCCCCAGTCATCAATTATTAATAATCGATCGTCAGTCAGCAGCCAAATTCTCCCAGTCTCCCTCTCCCGTTGTGCCCGATCGGCTAAGCTTTAGCAACTGCAAAATGTTTGTCAATAATTGCTGCAACCTCTGCTGGTGCAATGCGACTGTAGCGAGTTTTATCTGGCATCACAACTATATTTGGGCCAGCTTTGCACTGTTTGAGACATCCCGTACCCTGAACTGTCACTTCTTCTCCTAAACCCCGCGAATTCAAAGCATTTTCTAAAGCTTTACAGACTGTTGCGGCACCGCGTTTTTGGCAGTCAGATTTTTGACATACTAATATTTTGGTTTGAGTTTTTGCCCGAGCTTTTACAGTTCGATCTGCTTCTGGAGGGCTGACTTCGGTTTTGCCGTTGGCGAAGCCCTTGAAAAGGATCGCGCGATCGTCTGATGTCACAATCTCACCAGGCACACTCGTAAAGTCCTGCTGGTCGGGCAATCTATCTTTGTTTCCCCCAGCCAGCGTCAGACTGCGAGCTTTCAGTTTTATTTTACCGTTTTTTAAATTAAGTTCTTGCTCGCCTACAACTTTCACTCTCAATCCAGGTGTCAAAACAGGCGCTAAAAATGACCGCAATTCCTTGCGAAGTTTCACGAGGTATTCTACTTTGCGAGCGGTACTAATCCGCAAATATTTAAGTTTGCAGCCATCTTCAATAACTAGGCTGAGGATTTCTCCCTCTAAGTTGAACTCGGAAACTTGCTTGCCAGATTTATACATTGTTATAACTCCTTGATTGACTGTTCAGTGAAAATTATCGAACTTGACAAAAAGCGTCGTTAGTGAATGTATTTATGCGTTAAATCGCATCATTATTGTTTTTACTTCTTCCCTCAGACGTCTTTCTTCTTCCTTTGAGCTTTACCCGATTTGCCAGCAGCACTCCAGCAACTTCACCAGTTCGCGCCGTGGAGCGCTCAATTGCCTCAAAACGCTTGCGAGTTGAGCAGCTTGTTTGGCGGTGCTAATTTTTGCCCGCAAAGGCTGGTCAACTCCGCACCAGCAGGGAATTTCTAGTTCTTGCAAGCGTTGGTAAACTTGCCATCTGTCTAGCCAACTGACTTGCACGATGTCACAAACTTCTAATTCTGGATCTGCTGGGTTCATTTTTTTTGCAACAATAATGATTTGCATTAATTTTTGCTCTCGATCGACCCCCTTTTCAGGAAGCATTCAGAACGAGCATCTTTTTACAGGATAGCGCAACTGCAAATTATTCTCAATAGATTTTGAAATTTTTTTTTTACTATACAAAGTCTTCCACTATCGAGGCAGACTCTGCTTGACTGGTAAATTTAGGGTGCTACACTGAATCTATTGGCAACAAAACTGCCTATTGAGAGGAGAACACACATGGCTGAGACTCAGAGTGCATTGAGACCGTTTGGCCACATAGCTGAAAATCCAGTTCTACTGGAACATTCCGTCACAGCACCGATTTGTGAAGGGATGAACGCGCTGCTGGCCAGTTTCCAGGCTTTATACCTGCAATATCAAAAACATCATTTTGTGGTGGAAGGGGCAGAATTCTACTCCTTGCACAAATTCTTTGAAGAAAGCTACGGAGATGCTCAAGATAGCGTCCACGAGTTGGGCGAACGGTTGAACGGGTTGGGCGGCATACCAGCGGCTAGTTTTAGCAAATTAGCTGAGTTGTGCTGTTTCGAGCCGGAAGCCGACGGCGTGTATTCGTGCCGCCAAATGCTGGAACATGATTTGACTGCCGAACAAGCTATCATAGGTTTGCTGCGCCGTCAAGCAGGACAAGCAGAAAGTTTGGGCGATCGAGCTACGCGCTACCTCTACGAAAAAATCCTGCTAAAAACAGAAGAGCGAGCTTATCACATTTCCCACTTCCTCGCCCCCGATACCTTAGTGCAGTTGAACTTGAACTAAAAATTCTTCTTCTTCCCCTTCCTTCGCGCCCTTAGCGCCTTCGCGGTTCGTTATCTGAACCATAAAAAAAGCGAGCAGTTTTGTGACTGCCCGCTTTTTTTATACAAAGTGCTTTAACAGTTAAGGCGCTAAAGCATTGCCACGCAACAAGCTACCAATGGTTTTGGCGGTGATCTTCATTTGGATGAAAGGATTGGCCGGTACTACTGTCTTATACAAGTAGCTATCGAATGTGAGTTTCTGCACGTCGCGATCGGCACACATTTCCACAAAAGCTTCGCGAGTAGCATCGGAACGGTAGAACACGCGCTGCAAAATGTCAAGCACTTTGTAAGTAATTCCGTAGGCCTTATCCCAACGCTTCAGATAAAGCTTGATTTCCTGTTCGGTAGGAATCCGCGTGCCCTGCTGAGAAATCTCCACAATCGTTTCGGCGCACATCCGGCCAGACTTCGCAGCAAAGTAAATACCTTCGCCCGAAGACTTGGTAACGTAACCTGCAGCGTCGCCGACGAGAGCAACTCGGCCGACAACCCGGCGGGGACGCGGATGTTCCGGGATGGGGTGGGCTTCCACTTTAATGATTTCACCGCCGAGGAGTTTTTTGGCAGCGCGGGCGCGGATGCCGGCTTGCAGTTTTTTGATGCTGGCTTGATTGACTTTCATCGTGCCGGTACCGACGGCTACGTGGTCGTATTTGGGGAACACCCAAGCGTAGAAGTCGGTGGAAACGTCGTCGCCGACGTACATTTCGGCTAAGCCTTCGTAGTAAGCCATTTTATCTTCTGGGAGGCGGATGCGCTCTTGGAAGGCGATCGCATAATTATAGTCGCCTGCATCAATCGCCTTGGCTACGCGGGAGTTAGCGCCGTCAGCCCCGATTACCAAATCCACTTTCAGGGTTTTCTGAGTTCCCACAGCGGTGCCGTTGGAGTGGTCGGCGTAGTGGAGAATGTAGGGGTCGGTGTTGTTCCCAGGAATCTCTAAGGTGTGGACTGTGCCGTTAATTAGTTTGGCACCCAAGGAAGCAGCGCGATCGCGCATGAAGCCGTCGAGCACTTCCCGGCGGCACATACCGATGTATTCGTCGGCATTTTCGATATTGATGTCCACCTCTACGTTGGAGGGGGAAATCATTTTCATTTTTCTGACTTGACGGTCAATAATACTTTGTGGCAAGTCAAATTCGCTGACCATGCACAGGGGAATCGCCCCACCGCAGGGTTTTGCGTTGTCTAATTTGCGCTCGAATAAATAAGTTTCGATTCCTGCTTTTACCAATGTTTCGGCGGCGGAAGAACCCGCAGGGCCTGAGCCCACAACTGCAACCCGTAGTGTCAAAGCTTTCTCTCCAGTTTTTTTCTATAAGTATTTACTCAGTCAGATGTGATGGTATCACGGAGTTTCTTGGCTGTGGGGTAAGGACGGGAGATTTAAATGAAATGAAACAGAGCTTAACAATTGGATACGAAAATAGGCATCGCGCGAGGGATGGGGCGCGGGGAATTGTTGAGCTGTTGGTTGTAGTTTTTAGCAGGAAGGGAATATCTAACGTATGGGAAACCAATGCAAACGCCTATCTTTGATGCAGCCCTCGGACAATTAGCTGTAGCTTCTATTAGCGGATACCAGAAACACATATCACCGAGAAAAGGCTTTTCTTGTGCTCACCGAGTGCTGTACGGGGGGGAGTCTTGCTCTCCGTATATCAAGGGCGCGATCGCCAAATTGGGCTGCTTTGGGGCGATAAAAGCGTCACGCCGTCGGTTTGCGGCTTGCAAGCGGGCAAATCAAATCTTGAAAGCCCGGTTTAGCAGTGAATCTGGCAGTGAAGCCTCCAATTTCGAGGGTAACGATGAACCAAAATCCGATCGACCAAAATCTCAGGGGGAAACTCCTGGCAGAAGCTCTGAGTGTGAAAACTGTATTGAAGGGCTAGAGTATCTTGAATGGCTAGATTGTGGAATCTCGGAATGTTTTTCTGGGCTCGATTGTGGCGGCGCGGATTGTTCTGGGCTCGATTGTGGCGGCGCGGATTGTGGCAGTTGTTTCTCGTTTTATTCGCCAACCGCTCTCCAAATAGGTAATTTTTTTTTACTATAATGTAGGGAATTTTCAGAGGGTGCGATCGCCATTGTCGATCGAAGTTCGTGCAATTACGTTACATTGAAGTTAAGTAAAGCTCCTATATAAAATTTCAAATTGCTATGCTAGGTAATTTTCAACAAAGTCAACTGCGGATTGAGGTTGAAGCTTCGGAAACCGCGATTCGGGACAGTTTGCTGCGTCCTGTGCAGTTGCAGCAGTGGCTGTGGCCTCAGCAGTTTTCTAAGGGTTTACCGGAAATGATCGATCGCGAATTGACTTTCACGAGTTGGATTGGCCCGGTAGCGGTGCAGCACTATGTGGACATTGCTGAGTCAAACTGTCTGCGGCTGTTGTTGAGTGAGGGAATTGACGGGTTTCACGAGTGGTATTGGGGTGACGGTTGGGTGCAGTCTCGGTTGGAGGGAGTGTCGCTGCTGCCGCTGAATTTGGGACAAACCGCTAGTTTGTTGCGGCTGCGGGAGTTTTTGGGGAAGGGTAAGGGAAAGGGGAAGTAGGAAATAGACTTTCTACTAAACTAGGCAAAATTCCCAATTTTTTATACCAATTTCATAAAATATTGCTACAGTTAGTAAATCTATTTCAGACATCGAACTTCGTTCGGCAGAGCTCGTATTTGTAGCGGCATTTTATGAAATTGGTATAACCGACTTCTGTTTCAATCAACGATCGCCAATTAGGCAACTTCAAAACATTTATCTCTAACTAACTAGATATATTTTCCGAAAATTCATCTCGCAATCTATTAGTGAAATAAGTATGTTGGTTGAGGTAAACGCGATCGACTCTTTGATTTACCGCCGCTAGCTAGCCCGAACCACCAGCACCGAACAAGGAGCCTCAGCCACAACCTCAGCACTCACCGAACCTGCCAAAATTCGCTTGACACCAGTCAAACCCCGACAGCCGATCGCAATTAAATCCGCTTTATAAATATTCGCCAAACGCAAAATCTCCTCGGCCGGTTCCCCCGAAACAATCTCTAACTCGCTCTGACAAGGCAACTTTTGCTGATAAGATTGCAGTAACTTCTCCACTTCTCGGTAAGCAATCTCATTTCCCTGAGCGTGAGGTCGATCGACCGCCGCATCAAAATCCGAAATACCAGAAGTCACCACATGAACTAAAATCACCTTAGTCGTCGGTTTTAGCTTAAATAGCTCCACAGCTTGCAAAACCTGTACTGCAAACTCCGAACTGTCGATCGCCACCAAAATAGTATTCAATATAATGCACCTTATAAATCTCAGATATTAGACTTTAAACTTCGCGTTAATTATCGGCTACTTTCCACAACTTCGCGCTACCGGGCCACATCATCATCAACACAGAAACCCGGTTTCTTAACATAATTGCGTCATTTAAGCAAGATATTGGAAGAAACCGGGTTTCTTAAGCCCGAATTGCGTAAATCCCGATCGCCAACCTCAACTCTACCATCTAAAATTCACTCTTTCCCTCATTCTCAGTCCGCAACCGCACCGAATCAGCATGAGAAGGTAAACCCTCAGCTTTGGCCAACACATCAATCGCCTTACTAACCTTCTTCAGCGCCGTCGGCGAATATTCAATCAAACTCGAATGCTTCATAAAAGTTTCCACCCCCAACGGCGAAGCATAGCGCGCCGCCCCAGAAGTCGGCAAAGTATGATTGGGGCCCGCCAAATAATCACCCACAGCTTCCGGTGTAGATAAACCCAAGAAAATCGCCCCAGCGTGCCGAATTTGGTCGAGCAAATCCCAGGGCTCTGCCACTTGCAATTCCAAGTGTTCCGGCGCAAACTCGTTAGACAGTTCCGCCGCCGCTTTGAGAGAATCAACCACTACCACTAAACCGTAATTAACGATCGCCTTTTCCGTCAAAGTCCGGCGCGGGTGATTTGTCAACTGTCTCTCTACCTCAGCCACCACCTTTCTCGCCAGCACCGAATCCGCCGTCAGCAAAATCGCCGACGCCATCGAATCGTGTTCGGCTTGCGCCAACATATCCGCAGCTACGTGTACAGGATTCGCCGAACTATCAGCAATAATCAGTACCTCCGACGGCCCCGCCAGAGAATCGATTCCCACAGTTCCGTAAACCAGTTTTTTCGCTAGCGTCACGTAAATATTTCCCGGCCCGGTGATTAAATCCACCTTGGAAATACTTTCCGTACCGTAGGCCAAAGCTGCGATCGCCTGTGCCCCGCCCACTCGATAAATCTCATCAACTCCCGCTTCCTGAGCTGCTACAAGCACCGCAGGATTCATTTTCTTCTCCTGTCCGGGGGGAGTACACATCACCACTCTCGGAACCTTGGCGACCTTTGCAGGTACCGCATTCATGATTACCGAGCTAGGATAGGACGCTTGACCGCCAGGAATGTAAATTCCCGCGCGATCGACCGGTGTGTAGCGCTTGCCCAAAACAATTTCGTCATCACCAAACTGCACCCAAGACTTGGGTACGCGCTGTCGGTGAAACGCCTCTACCTGTTTGCAAGCCAACCGGATCGCATTTAATAATTCTTTCGACACCTGTTGGTAAGCAGCATCCAATTCGGCGCCGCTCACCCGCAAATCTTCCACATTTAGAGTCATGCGATCGAATTCAGCAGTGTAGTGCAGCAGGGCCAAATCGCCTCTACGCCTTACAGCTTGCAGCACCTCCCGCACGGTGGCTTCTTTATGAACAATAAGTTCGTCATGGGTGCGATCGCAGATTCGTCGCAGTTCAGCTTGCGCCTCAACCCACTGAGTAATAATTCGCAGCATGGAGATTAGGAATGCCGTCAATAATTCAGTGACGCTCCCACACCAACCCGAAGGTTATGGTGTGGGCTTCAGAGTCCGGTTAAGGATATCTAGAACTTCATTCAAGGTACTCCAATTGTTTCCCTCTACTGCGTTTTATAGTGAGGAACACGTCCCGCCCCACTTGTCACATGAAAAGTTTTTTACCTAGACCCAGATTGTTATTCTTGGATCCAAGATATGAATATTCTACCAGAATTATTACAATTAGTGCTGGTTTTTCATTTTAACACCAACCCGAAACGGTTATGGTTTGAGGATTCCCGCCTGTATAGCAAACATTTACTTGACAATTTGGGGTTTTTATGAATATATCCTAGAAAAGTATGCCACCACCAGTCCACAAGCTTAAACTGCCAGACTCGCGGCATTTTCACAGGCTTCAGTCCAGCGCTTAAATCTCTGTCGGGATTTTGCAACACTGAGGACAAGCCCCAACCTTCCTGGGAAATTGCTCGCCAGAGAAGCCGGTGCGGAGGGAGAGGGGGAGAATCTAGAGGGACAGAGGGACACAGAGGAGGAGCTGACAGATGTAGGTTTTTTGGTAAAAGCCTTATCCCATAAGAGTTTGAAATTTTAGGAATCCCAAAGCATAAAACCCTTGCACTGTCGCTTGTTTGTAGGGTTTCGCAAGGCAAAACCTACACCTGTCACGGGAGTAGGAGTGGGGGAGAGTAGCAGGAAAAATTCTCTTTCTTCCCTCGGACTTCTTCCTTCTTCCTTCTTTTCACCCGATCGGCTTCGCCGTTATAGCCTTCTTGCTTCTTGCGACGGACATCGGACTTACATCCATTACATCCGTTACATAATCGGTTGCCGAACTTCCGACGGACATCGGACTTATACCATTTTTCTAAAGATATGATAGACTTATGTAAGAAGTAAAGGAGCCAATAAAAATGTCTGGTCGCCCTAACATAAAAATTACCGAATCTGTAGAATATTTGCAAATGATTCTTAAGAAACAAACAAGAATCCTTGCCTACAATAAAGTACAAATGCTTTATTTATTCCAATCAAAACAAGTATCAACTGTGCGAGAAGTAGCAGCAGTTTTAGGTAAAGGTGAGGCAACAATTCATCGCTGGCTCTTTCAATACAAACAAGGCGGTCTGGAAAATTTATTAAAA